>DAOVEQ010000005.1 GCA_030668905.1 Thermococci archaeon | reverse complement strand
ACAAATTTTCATTTTAACCCTCTTTTTTCCTAAGTTTATACGCCAAACAAAGATCATATCTAAAACCGCAGCGTGCTACAATATCTCTCATGGAATTTCTCGGTATTCCAGTTTATAAAAATTATGCCTAAGAATGGAAATAAAAATAAACGTTCTCAAAAGTGTAATTGACTTTTATATAGAAATCTTTAAAAAAAACAGTTAATTTTTAACTAATAAGTTAAGAAATGTATTTATATCCAATTTTTAGTTAAGAAAAGTTTAAATTATTATCCTAGGATTTGGTAGAGTAGGAATAAGAAATTGGGATTCTTAGGAGACGCATGGAATGTATAGGGATAACAAATCAAAAGTTCAGATCACAAAAAAAGCATGTCAGATGGTTTTAGGATCAGAAAATGAACATAAAACTGAGAAAAATAATGAAGTAATCCATATGGAAAAAATAACAAGAGAGTCAGGTGAAGGCGGAAAATTTTTTAAGACATCTGAGGGTAACAAAAAACAGTCTGGTAAATTTTTAGATAAAAGAAAGACTATTTTCTCCATTAAAGACCTTTAATTTTTATATATGGATGAATAACATATTTAGGTGATAACTACATGTGCCCCCAGCAAGAATCAGAAAAGATAATGGTTACATTGATAATCGATTACCATGGTCTGAGAGAAAATGACACATATGAAAATGTAAAGATGCCAGAAAGATCGACTGTGTTGGATCTTCTAAAAAAGAAAATCGATGTGATCGCAGAAGGTATACAATACCAGAGGATGGTAGTTTCAATTAATGGAATATCGCAAGACCCCAATGCAAATCTGTGGTGGGTCTATACTATAAATGGAGAGTATGTAGAGGTCTGTGCAGACGCAAAACCTCTGAACGACGGTGATATCGTTAAATGGACCCTCATAGTATACTGAGAAGAAGAGATTCTACTCGCATCATTATCGATCTAAGGAGTACCAAAGTATCGAAGGTTTCTTTTACTAAGGTTTTTTCCAACGTTATACCGTATATGTCATTCCAATCATGCCATATCACTGTATTTCCATATATTTTCGGATCCCATTTGGTATCTGGATCTGTGCATATGGGGAACTCTGTTTGTGTTTCAAGATCATATCCGTAGATATCCCAATTACCTTTTCTATCGTCCGCCCATACCACTATATTTCCGTATATTGCTGGATCTCGCTGATTATTTAAATTGGTAGATACAGTGATCTCTATATGGTGTGAGAGATCATACCCATAAATATCCAAGTTGCCATTTCTCTCATCCTGCCACACGACTATGTTTCCATATATTGCTGGAGTCCACTGATCTCCAGGGGCAGTACATACGGGAAACTCTCTTTTCGTAATAAGATCATATCCATAGATGTCCCAGTTACCATTTCTTTCATCCTGCCAAACGACGATATTTCCATAAATAGCGGGATAATACTGGTCGTATCTATTGTTTAGATCAGTGCATATTGGAAATTCTGTCTTTGTTTTTAGATCATATCCGTAAATATCACAATCCTCATTTCTCTCATCCTGCCACACGACTATGTTTCCATATATTGCTGGATTATACTGGTCTCCAGAAGCGGTACATACAGGAAATTCTGCATTAGTTTCAAGATCATAGCCATAGATGTCTGAGTATATCTCTATATCATCTATATCTTCTGGATGTAAATATGCAGGTAATGAATTATCGCCATTTGTCCAATATTCCCACACCACTACATTTTTATAAATTGCCGGATGCCACTGGTATCCTGGAGATGCAGGAATGAAAAACTCACTTGAATTCATTAAATCATATCCATATATATCGCCGTCATCATTTCTGTAATCTCTCCAGACGACAATATTTTCATATAAGACGGACTGACCCTGACAAGCTGAATCTATACAGAGAGGAAATTTTTCTCCATACGCAAATACTGAGAATGTTAATATCAATATTACCATCATTCCCATTATAACTTTCACTTTTTTCATTTGTTCACCCTATTTTCATAATCCTACTTTAGTATACTCATTTGTTATATAAAAACATTTCGGTTGATACCCTCACAATACTCCCAAAGATTTATAAATGAACTGAGTTTACAAAGTTCTCAATGATGCTTATTCTGACAGAGAAACCGAATGTCGCCAATAAAATAGCAAACTCTCTGGGTAAACCTCTTCAGAAGAAGAATAAGAAAGTTAGTTATTATGTCATAAAAGATAAAGATATCGTCATAGCTTCTGCTGTGGGGCATATTTATTCCCTAAGACAGGTAAGACCCATAGATGATTATCCTTTCTTTGATTACGGCTGGGTACCTGTTTATAAATACAATGAGAACTCTAGATATGTTAAAGATTATGAGACAACATTGAAAAAACTGGCTAAAGATTGTAATGAGTTCGTAAATGCCTGCGATTATGATATAGAGGGGAGTGTAATAGGCTACAATGCTTTAAGGTTTGCATGCAGAACGGACCCGAAACAAGCAAAAAGAATGAAGTTTTCCACACTTACCAAAAACGAACTTCAGGAAGCTTTTGCGAACCTCCATCCTCCAAACTTCCCTATGATAGAATCAGGTTTAACGAGACATGAACTGGACTGGATCTGGGGAATAAATACATCAAAAGCACTTTCTTCATCCATGGAAAGAACAATTGGCAGATTTATAATGCTTTCCGCGGGTAGAGTCCAGACGCCGACTCTTTATTTTCTTGTCCAGAGAGAAAAAGAGATCAGAGCTTTTAAGCCCGAGATATATTACGAACTCTATATTCTCTTTGAAAAGGAAGGTATAGAAGTAAAAGCTGCTTACGCCGAAAGATTAGAAAAAGAAGAAGCTGAGAAGATAAAAAGAGACTGTGAAGGAAAAGATGGTGTTGTAGATAGCATTAAAAAAACTAAAAAGAGTATAAGGCCTCCAATACCAATGGATCTTGGAATTTTACAGGCAGAATGTTATAAAAACTTTGGATTCTCGCCAAAAAACACTCAGAGAATAGCGCAGGCATTGTATGAATCGGGATTGATATCTTATCCAAGAACTTCGTCACAAAAGCTCCCGAAATCTATAAACTTTAAAGGAATATTAAAAAATTTAAAAAAAGAGTATCCCCTGGCAGAAAAAATTCTTGAAAGGGGAAAATTCGTACCTACACAGGGGAAGAAAGAAGATCCGGCCCATCCGGCTATCTATCCTACAGGGGAGTTAAAAAAGATATATGGAAATGAGAAAAAAGTTTACGATCTTATAGTTCATAGGTTTATCTCACATTTCAGCGAAAATGCCGTTAAAGAAAGTATAAGAGCTGATATAAAGGTAGATAAATACATATTTGTGGCGAGAGGAATCAGAACAGTAAAAGAAGGGTGGCTCAGATACTATGGAAGGTATACAAAAACTGAGGACAAGTCACTCCCCGACCTCAGCAAAGATGAAGTGATAAAGATCGATAAGATAGTCGTGGAAGAAAAAGAAACAAAGCCTCCTCCAAGATATAATCCTGCTTCTGTAATAAAAGAGATGGAAAAGCTGGGTATAGGAACAAAAGCAACGAGAGCCGCGATACTTGATATTCTCTACAACAGAAACTACATAAAAGGAATGCAGATAGAGGTTACAGAGCTCGGTGAAAAAATAGTTGATACCTTAGAAAAATATTGTAAGGATATAGTTTCTGTTAAACTCACAAGACATTTTGAAAAAGAGATGGAGAGTGTTTATGAGGGAAAAGCTAAAAGGGAAGAGGTAATCAAAGAAGCAAAATCGAAATTAATAAAAATTTTTGAAGATTTTAGAAATAAAGAAGAAGAAATAGGAAAAGAAATTGCAGAAGCTTTCAGAGTAACGGAAAAAAATAATAATATCATGGGGAAATGTCCAGAATGCGGCGGTGATCTTAGGATAATAACTTCAAAAAAGACTGGAAAGAGATTTGTAGGATGTTCAAATTATCCTAAATGTAAAAACTCGTTTCCACTCCCGCAGAAGGGAAAAATTGCAAACACGAAAAAGATATGTGAGTGCAGGTATCCTATCCTCAGAATAGGAAGATGGAAGTTCTGTATAAACCCCAAATGTCCCAAGAAAAGTTAATTTTTGTATGGGATTCTCACTATATTTTTACATTCTAAACATGTTATTACAATTTTTTTGTTCCTCAGTCTTACTCTCGCGTTTATACCGGGTTTCAGGAACTTATGACATTTTTTGCAGTATCTTCTCTTCCATCTTTTTGGGGTTCTTACCCTGCATCTCAAACTTATCCTTCTCGCTATCTGCGCATACCTATCTGCAAGTTCCGGACTTTCTTCAAAGACGCTGTCTGCTCTTTTGAATAGCGCATTGATACTTCTCAAAGCTCTTCTTTTCATGATGGTTTTATTTCTCATTGGAAAAGGAAAGCTTTTAAAAAATAAAAGTTTATGCATTAGTATGAAAATAATAGAGTGTGTTCCAAACTTCAGCGAAGGGAGAAACATAGAAAATATAAACAAAATACTTGATGCCATAAAGAGTGTTGAAGGTATTAAAATTCTAGACTACGAGCATGATAAGGATCACAACAGAACTGTAGTAACATTTATTGGCAATCCAAAAAATATTGGAGAAGCAGCCTTCAGGGGATGCAAAAAAGCTTCAGAGCTTATAGATCTCAATAAACATAATGGAGAACATCCAAGAATGGGAGCAACGGATGTTATCCCCTTCATTCCCGTTTCCGATGTGAGTATGAAAGAGTGTGTGTCAATTGCTGAAAAGCTCGGGGAAAGAATATGGAATGAGTTAGAAATACCTGTCTATTTATACGAGGAAGCAGCAAAAATTTCCGGAAGAAAGAACTTAGCCAATATAAGAAAAGGAGAGTTTGAGTGGCTCAAAGAAAACATGGATAAAAGACCTCCGGATTTTGGAGACAAAATTCATCCAACTGCGGGAATTACTGCTGTAGGCGCTCGCGAGTTCCTGATAGCTTTTAACGTAAATTTGGCCACTAACGATCTGAGTATCGCAAAGAAAATAGCAAAAGCCGTGAGGTTCAAAAATGGAGGATTGAGGTATGTAAAAGCTCTCGGATTCGAGATAAAAGAGAGGGGAATCGTTCAGGTTTCTATGAACCTTACAAATTATAAAAAAACACCGATATATAGAGTTTTTGAGATGATAAAGAGCGAGGCGGATAGATATGGGGCCTCTATAATTGGAAGTGAGATAATAGGATTAACACCGATGGATTCGCTCATAGATGTAGCAGATTTTTACCTCAAACTTGAGAATTTCAAGAAAGATCAAATTTTTGAAGGGAGGATATGGGAATGAAGGAGTTTTTAGATAGATTGGCTTCAAAAGACCCCGTTCCAGGAGGTGGAAGTGTTTCAGCGTTAGTCGGTGTACTCGCGTCGTGTCTCGGGTTAATGGTCTGCAATCTTTCTAATATACAGGCTGAAAGCCTGGAAAATCTTAGAAGTGATCTTGAAGAACTCGTGGAGAAAGATGAAGAAGCTTTTAAAGAAGTCATGTTAGCCTATAAAACAAAAAATAAAGAATTAAAAAAAGAAGCACTCAAAAAAGCAAGTTTAGTACCTTTAGAAACATCAGAAAAATGTCTTGAAGTCTTAGAGGAGTTAAAAGAGATCAGTAAAAAAGGAAAGAAATCTGCGATTACCGATATAGGAGTGGCTGCACTTCTCGCATATTCGGGAATAAAAGGTGCTGTTTTAAACATTAAAATAAATACTAAGTACATCAAGGACGAAGCTTTTGTAAAAGATATAGAGAAAAAATATAGCAAGATAGAAAAAAATGGAGAAACTCTTAAAAATGATGTCCTAAAAATAGTTGAGGAGTTTTTATGAATGATTACGATATAGCCCAAAGCGTAAAAATGTTCGAAATAGAGAGGATAGCTGAAAAGATCGGGCTCGATATAGAGGCGCTTGGAAAATACAAGGCTAAAATTCCTCTATGTACTAAAGAAAAAAGAGGGAAATTAATTCTGGTCACTGCAAATACGCCTACACCTCTCGGTGAGGGAAAAACTACTGTCGCCATAGGACTATCCCAGGCCCTATGGAAACTGAACAGAAAAAGCATCGTAACGTTGAGAGAACCTTCTTTAGGACCCGTTTTCGGGATGAAAGGAGGTGCATGTGGGGGAGGATACTCGCAAGTAATACCTATGGATGATATAAATCTCCATTTTACAGGAGACATGCACGCGGTAACATCGGCTCACAATCTTTTATCTGCATTGATCTCCAATCATTTATACAGGAAAAACGAGTTAAAAATAGAAAAAGTGGAATGGAACAGAGTTATGGATATGAATGATCGCGCATTGAGAAGAATAATTATAGGATTGGACTCGTTTATGCAGGAAGAATCTTTTAGCATAACTGCAGCCTCAGAGGTAATGGCAGTTCTCTGCCTTTCAAAAAACTTGAATGATCTAAAAAAGAGACTGGCAGATATAATAGTAGGGTATTCCTTTGATAAAAAGATTATAAAAGCAGGAGATTTAAATGTCCAGGGAGCAATGACAATTCTCTTGAAAGACGCAGTAAAGCCTAATTTAGTTCAAACTACGGAAAATACTCCTGCAATTATTCACGGGGGGCCTTTCGCAAACATAGCTCATGGAACGAACTCTTTAATATCCACGAAGATAGCTTTACAACACTGTGATTATGTAGTGACAGAGGCTGGTTTCGGATCAGATCTCGGAGCTGAAAAATATTTCGATATCTTCTGTAGAGTAGCGGAAGAAAAAGTAGATTGCGTTGTTCTTACTACTACTATAAGATCGTTGAAAAAACATGGAGAAACGTTAGAAAAAGGATTCGAGAATCTGAAAAGACATATAATGAATATAAAAAATTTTGGAGTGCCGTTAGTTGTAGCTATTAACAAATTTTCCAATGATAAAAAGGAAGATATTACTTTAATACAGAATCTCTGTGGAAAAGAGGGGGTGGAATCCGTAACATGCGAAGTTTATGAAAAAGGAGGAGAAGGTGGAATAGAATTGGGAGAAAAAGTAGTCGAACTCTGCAAAAAGAGAAATAATTTCAGATTTTTATATGATTTAAACGAAACTATAAAAGAGAGGATAGAGAAGATAACTGAGAATGTATATGGTGCTGATTCTGTTAAATATACAAAAAAAGCTGATTCGGCAATCAAAGATCTTGAAAAGTATGATTTGGATAAGAAGATGATCTGCATGGCAAAAACGCAGTACTCGCTAAGTGACGATCCTAAAAAACTCGGAGCGCCCAAAAATTTCTCGATAACAGTCAGAGATATAAAGATAGCCAATGGTGCTGGATTCATAATTCCATTGTGTGGAGAGATCATGACGATGCCAGGGTTTCCAAAAAATCCTGCCGCCATAAATATGGATATTGTTAATGGAAAAATAAAAGGTCTTTTTTGATATGTTAAAAATATGTATGATTGAATAATTCAAGCATCATCTTATAGTTGTAACTTTTTATTTTGTTTTATAATAAAAACATTTTTATTTTTATTATCCACATATTTTCTATCATTCGCCATTTGAAAAGAGCCAACTCACTGACCAAAAGATTTTTAAATCTGCGTTTTTAATTTATATTATAATGTAGTAAAAATTAGTATATTGTGATACATATGAAAAAAGCGAGTTTAATTATGAGAAAGCTTTGGCTTGGGAAGAGTTTTGTAACTGCGAGTGATCTTAAAATTTTGTGCAAAGAGATAGATGCAAACTACAAAGATATAGTGCGTTATCTTTTAGCAAGGAAATATTTAGTAAGGATCTTCAAAGGAATTTTCTATGTTAAATCCTTGGAAGAGATAAAATTCGGAAAAATAAATTTGAGTCGTTTTGAGCTTGTGGCAAATGGGTTAAAGCTGAAGGGAGTAGATAACTGGTATTTCGGTCTGTATACCGCTTTGAAACTGAATAACTTGACTCATGAGTTTTTTACAGTAGATTATGTTATAAATGACAAGGTTTTTAGAGCAAAGGAAATTAAGATTGCCGATAATGAATTTAAGTTTATAAAAATAAAAACTTCTTTGTTTTTTGGGATAAAAGAAAAAAAGGGTATAAAGTATTCTAATATGGAAAAAACAATCCTTGATTTTATTTATCTCTATAAGTATAGAGGAGTCCCGACAGAAAAAATCTTACTCGATGTTTCTGAGTTAATTGAAAAGGCTTCAAAAAACAAGCTGCTGAAATATGGAAGAAAATATCCAAAAAGCGTGAGAAAGATTGTCAAGATGATAAAATGAGAGAATTTGTTGAAGAAATTGCAAAAACAGTAGGTGTAAGAAAACAGCTCATAGAAAAGGATGTTCTACTTCATCAAATACTTTTAGATTTATCAAAAACAAAACTTTGCGAGGAATTTGCATTTAAAGGAGGCAGCTGCTTAATAAAATATTATCTTAATTATTATAGGTTTTCAGAAGACTTGGATTTCACATTTATAAATCAAAGGTTGTTTAAAGGGTCAACTCAAAAAGGAGTTAGGAAAATGCTTTCAAAAAAAATACAGGAAATCGGAAATGTTCTTGAAGATATAGCAAAGAAGAGAACTTTTGATTTCAAGTTCGAGAAGCATAATAAAAAATATATCGAGCTAGGCGGCAGCAATAAAACAGTAACATTTAAACTGTGGTATATTTCAATTGACAGCATGAATTCTTTTATCAAATTACAAATCAATTTTGTTGAAAAAATTCTTTTTCCAATTAAAAGAGCTAGGCTGGGGAGCTTGGGGATAGAATCCAAAGAGCTGAAATTTTTGTTCCCAGACATTTATGAAGAGTACACAACAAAAATAATGTTTAACGTTTATGACATAAGAGAAATTTTATGTGAAAAGATAAGAGCCATTTTGACGAGAAGAGGAATCAAGGAAAGAGATTTTATAGATGTCTATTTGGTGTCAAAAAAGTTTAAAATCGACTTGGATGCTCTGCACAGTGAAATAATAACTAAAACAAGGTTTGCTTTATCTCTTTATCATAAATATAGGCAAAACCTGGATGAAAAAGCAAAGCTGCTTTCTGTTGATGCATTTCCGTTTGGCTCAGAAGAACACCTATTATTAACGAAAATTGAAAAAGCAGAATTTTATTCCTTTTTAGTCAAGTTTATGAATTCTCTAGAAAAAATCATAAAACTATTATAAACCGAATAGTAAATAAGGAAGAAGATGAAAAAACAAGATGACTGAAACTGGTCCTCCATCTTTACTTATTTAGCTGCCCAAGTTCATAATCCTTGAAGGCAACCGAGGTTTTTGTTTATCCAAATCTTTAAATTTGACTTTTTACAATATTTAGATGGTATCATGTCTGAGATAGTTGATTTCGACAGCAAGATTCGTGCAGGCAAGCCTACGAGGCATTATGATCGTTTTTTTCTTTTTATGGTGTATGGATTAAGAAGATTATACAACCCTCAGGATATAGAAAAATTTTTAAAAGAACCGTATGATATAAGAGAAATTCGATCATATCATAGTAAAAAGGAGGAAAAGAGATGCCAGAAAAAGTTGTAGAAGTTGAAAATCTTGTAAAACGCTATAAAACCGTGGCTGCTGTAGATGGAATATCCTTTGACATTTATAAAGGTGAGATATTCTCTCTTGTTGGACCCAATGGCGCAGGTAAAACTACCACAGTCGAGATACTGGAATGTCTGAGAACGCCGACGAGTGGATCTGCAAAAGTTCTCGGTTTTGATGTGTTGAAAGAAGAAATGCAGATAAAAAAGAGAATAGGTGTAATGCCGCAGGATTTCAATGCATTTGAGCGTCTTACTGTAAAAGAGAATGTAGAACTCATAGCAAAAATATATAACGTGAAACCTGAAACAAAACAAATTCTTGAGGAGCTCGGTGTATGGGAAGTGAGGAATAGACAGTTCCATAAGCTCTCTGGCGGTATGCGGAGACGTGTGGGGGTTTGTATGGCAGTGATCAGTGATCCTGAACTCCTGTTCCTGGATGAGCCGACAACGGGATTGGATCCTCACGCACGAAGAGAAACGTGGGAAGTAATAAGAACTCTTAAGAAACTAGGTAAAACCGTGTTTCTTACGTCCCATTACATGGACGAGGTGGGGCAGTTAAGTAATAGAGCGGGAGTAATAGTGAATGGTAAACTTATAACCACGGACACGGTTCACGATCTTATTTCACAACACGGCGGAGGAATAAAAGTGAGCGTAAGAGGAAGAAAAACTAAAGAAGCAGAGAAAATACTTCAACAATTTACGGAAAATGTTGTTCATGATGCTGATATCCTTACGGGAAAATTTAAAACCAGAGAGGAAGCAAGCAAAGCATTGGCACAGCTTTACCAGATGGGTGACGGATACAGGATAGAAATTATTGAGCCCAACATGGATGATGTGTTTGCGCACCTGGCTGGTCATAGAGTTGATGAACGGGGTGAATTGATATGAGAAGCGTACAGTCAGTGTTTCTTGCACTCATGAAAGAGTGGATGAGGAGCAAAACAGGCATATTTTTCTCGTTTCTCTTCCCTCTCATGCTTTTGCTGATCTTCGGTACGATTTTTGGGGGAACTGGAAGTACAACATACATGCTGCACGTTCAGAACTTTGATGTGAAAGATGGAGAAGCTACCGAACTTTCTAAAATCTTCATCAATGTTTTGGATTCCATGGAAATTTTTGAGATAAAAGAACTAGATCCGAGCATCGATGTTAATACCTATGTAAAAGAGAACCCCTCTTTCGAGTACAATTACAGGATACTGATCATTCCCGAAGGATTCGAGCAAAATACGCAGGATAAAAGTATGTCAATGAGAATGGGTGTCACGACTGATACCTTCACATACATTGAAGAAAATTTCGGCAGTTACATAAGCGAGAGTGAACTGCAGGCTATGAGAGAAGGACGGGAAGGATTGGAACAGTGGAAAAAAATGTTTCCCCCATCTGAAGGAGCTGAATTAACATTTTTGGCGGAGGAAACCGATATGTCGGCTATGGCTGTTCGCAGCATACTCGAGAGTGTAGTCAATGCATTCAACAATCAGCTCATAGGCGTCGAGGAGCAAACGATAACCATAACGGCTGAATCTCTCGTTGAAAAAAATATGACCGCCACTGATTATTATCTCCCGGGCTATATAGCCGCGTTTATAATGACTAATGGGATAATGGGCGCAACATCTGTCATTTCGGAACTCAGAAGAAACGGCACCGTAAAAAGACTGGCTGCAACGCCGTTGCCCAAGAGTTCTTGGATACTGAGTAATGTGTTTCAACAGACAGTTCTCGCATTCATGCTCACCGCTGTCATGATTATCTTTGCACGGATCATTTTCGGTGTCAGTGCACTGCCGAATCTCTATGCACTCTTACTTATTTTCGTAGGTGCAGTGACATTTGCCAGTATAGGTATGATACTGGGCGGTGTAATAAAAGACGTGGAGGCAGCATCTGGGGCGGGAAGTGCCATCGCATTTCCCATGATGTTTCTCTCGGGTGCGTTCTGGCCCCTTGAGATGATGCCGAGTTATATGCAATCGATAGCAAAATGCTTGCCCCTCTACTATTTCCACGACGGCTTGAGGAATATAATGATACTCGATAATCTCTCAGGAGCATACTTACCCTTTTTGGTCATGGGAACACTGGCAGTAGTATTCATAGGCATTGCAACGAAAATAACGAAGTGGAAAGAGCTGTGATCCTCGTTGAAATTTTCCTTATATAGTAAGAAATAAAAGGGAATACAAAACATTAGGATCATGATAGAGGGTAAAGTTTTCAAATATGGCGATAACGTAAATACAGATGTTATCTATCCGGGGAAGTATGTCTATACGATAATGGATCCCAAGGAGATGGCAGAGCATGCTTTGGAGGATTTAGATCCAGATTTTATAAACAAAGTTAAAAAGGGTGACATAATAGTGGCAGGAAAAAATTTTGGCTGCGGATCGTCTAGAGAGCAGGCAGTTACCTGTATAAAACGTGCAGGGATCTCTGCCATCATAGCGAAATCTTTTGCAAGAATATACTACAGGAACTGTATAAATAATGGCTTGATCCCTGTAATCTGCAAAGAAGCTTCAGAATACATAAATACTGGAGACAGTGTACGTATAGATGTTTCAAAGGGCAATATTTTGACGAAGGATAAAGAGTTTAATTTTGTGCCTTTCAGCGAGTTTATTATGGAGATTATAGAGAGTGGGGGTCTTTTAGAATATACAAAGAAGGTGATAAAATGTACAAAATAGTAACACTGCCAGGTGATGGAATAGGGAAAATAGTGCTTCCAGAAGCGTTAAGGGTCTTGGATGCAGTAGGTTTTGAGGCAGAATATATAAAAGGGGATATCGGCTGGAAATTCTGGGTGAAAGAGGGTGATGCTTTACCTCGGAGAACAATCGATCTTCTTGAAAGACATCGTATTGGACTTTTTGGAGCTATAACGTCAAAACCAAAGGATGCGGCAGCAAGGGAATTATCCCCAAAATTGCAGGGGAAGGGACTTGTGTATTATAGTCCCATTGTTCGACTCAGGCAGCATTTTAACCTTGATCTATGTATAAGGCCATGCAAGACCTTTAAGGGGAATCCTCTCAATTTCATAAGACGGACTAAAGACGGGTTCGAGGAACCCGACATAAACGTTGTAGTCTTCAGGCAGAATACAGAGGGTCTTTATTCAGGTGTGGAATGGACGAATCCTCCACCGGAAGTGAGGAAAGCTCTGGAGACCCACCCCAAAATGAAGAGTTTTAAGAATGTTCCAGGAGAAGATCTCGCCGTATCCACGAGAATATTTACAAGACCTGCCTGCAAAAGGATACTGAAAGAAGCCTTCGAATACGCCCAGAAGTTCGGATATGGTTCTGTAACAGTTGCGGAGAAGCCAAATGTCATTCGTGAAACCTCCGGCATGATGAGGGAAGAGGCTATAAAAATTTCCAAAAGCTATCCAGATATAGATCTGTACTTCACGAATATAGATGCACAGATGATGTGGATGACCAAGAATCCCGAGGATTATGGTATCATAGTTGCAGGGAATATGTTTGGAGATATCGTGTCAGACGGATTTGCGGGTCTTACCGGTGGGCTCGGCTTTGCGAGGAGCGCTAACATTGGAAAGAACTGTGCTCTCTTTGAACCGACTCATGGTTCGGCTCCGAAATACGCTGATCTCGATCCTTCCATAGTCTCTCCTTTTGCCATGATTCTTTCTGCTGTAATGATGTTAGATCACATTGGAGAGTATGAAAAAGCAAATAAGATAAGAGATGCGGTTACAAAAGTGATTGAAGAGGGGAAAATTCGTTCTTATGACATGCTGAAACTTAAAGGTGGTCCCGATGTTCTTAAAAAAGGAGCTGCCTCAACTCCAGAGATTACGGATGCAATAATAAATAAATTGTAAAGAACATGAATAATTTTTTTCTTTATTACTATCCTAAACCTCACGGCGTGAATCCCCTGATAAGATAAAATTAACTACCGGAATATTTAAAATGACAAAAGTATATAATTTTAAGAGTATAGAAAAGTTAAATTCTAGGCGACGCGATGGCAATTAAAAATATTGGAAAAAGATACCGAGTCCAAGGTTTTGCTGTGATACTTATAGTTCTCCTCGTGTACAACTGCAACTGTCTCTACACCGAGTACGTGGAAGGAAAAGATGAAAATGTTTATAGCTATGAAGATGACATTCTTTCCGAAAAAAATCCTCAAAAAATCGAAGGGCAACGAATCTATGACGCACGAGACAATGTTTACCTTGACAAATCGGAAGCGATACTCGGATTGGACATTGCTCAGTACACAGATGACGAGGAGAAAATTTCTCAGAAGCTGTATCCAGACTACATCACTGCAATGAAAGAAATAGCAGCAATGGATGGATACTTCATCCCATCCGTGGAGATGATAAACGGGAAACTTAAACAGTTCAATGATAGATGGTACGCAGGGATAGAAGAGGCCCTCCAAACACAAATCATCGAAACATGGACAGGAAAACAGCTATTTTTGAAACAGTTGTATGGAGAATTAGGACGTTTGGGATTTACCGAAGCACAGGTCTTTATCGGTGCCGCTATAAAGCTTGGAGATCCTTCTTTTGGAATTTCTGGTGATACTTCCAGTGATGTTGATGCATTAATCAATGATTTTCTAGATAACGAGTTCCTCTCCAAGCCTGTAGGATTCTATACGTGGAATGATACTCTCAGATCCATTTTTAAACAGGATCGGTTTCTTCAGTTGATTTTCGATGTGACCCTTCCTTCTGAACAGAAGATAGTGTACCAAATTGCGAGAGCGCTCAAAGAGGATTCACCGTTACGAGATTCCTACGAAACGATTATCAAGGTATCTCAAGTAATGACGAATCCTCACTACGTCCCGTCAACTCTCGTTCTTTTAAGTTACACAACACTTAACGAAGACATTTTTTCACGATTTATATCTGATCATGGTAAATACATAGCAATCATTCCTTCGTCTGCCTCGAAAGAGACAAAACTATTTGAAACCCTGACAGAGGAAGAGCTTACAAAAAATTTAATGGAAATATTTATCGATAGGATAAGGAGTGGAGAAATCGATTTAACACCAACAGAGAACTCAGGATTCTACGATTACCAGACGTACGCTCTCGAACCCTTCTTATTGCCCGAGAAGGCAGAAGAGAACAACAGGGTCTTTCTCACCGCAAAGTACAAAGAGAGACTCGTAAATGCATTCAAAACGATCATGACGAAAAACAGGGAGACGCACATAAAAACGCTTGAGATAGGAGGAATTGCATCGGTAGAAGAACCTCCTGCAGGCATACCGTTATTGCGCTTTGAGCCGCAGATCACGCATTTGCTGCGACTGATCGACGCCTACCAGTTCCTAAAAATGGAGCTGACCAACACACTCGGCGTTACGTTTCTGGAATCCACGTACTCCATCGATTCTCGAGGTGAGAAATCATCTATATCCATACTGAGAGAGTTAGAAAATACCATCAATCTCCTTTCAGGATTGGTGGTACTGTCGTGTGAGGATCTGGGGCACGAAACAGATCTAAAAGAGCACGGCATCTCCAAAGATTCCGCTGAACTAAAGAACATTGCTCTTGAGTGGTTGGATAATATCGAGACAGATCCCGACCTCGCTCAGGATACGAGAGTAGTGGTACCTGTGTGTATAGGCCTACTAGGGTTTTGTCCAAACGACTACAGTTGGTTTAACACGTACACCGATGAGACCGTTACAAAGTTCTACTGGGCAACGATCGGTGTGAGACCGGTAAAATTAAAAGTGTGGTACGTAAAAGAGCCGAAGGTGTACAAAATCTATGATTCACAAGAACGCGAAATATCATATGAGTGGGAGGAAGGAGAGTACTGGATACTGGTCGACGAATTCATCGAGTTCGAGTCTAAAAAAGGACCGTGGACGAGAGATGAATTCAGGTTCATGATCGGAGAAGAGACAAACAGGGAGAAAATCCTGCATAAACTTTTCAAGAAATAAAAAAACATGCTGGAAGTGGGAAAAAACTTTATACATCCCAGGTTAACGAAGCTTGTGTCGAGTATACCAGAATGACGGGATTAGATAAGGGTCTAGAGGAAAGACTTGGTGTTCATGTTTTAGACGGGGTCGTATGTGCATGATCATCGCTACAGGCTTAGTAAAATATGGGATATCCATGAGTAAAATTAGGAGATATACCCCAGAGGAGTAGCCTCAATTTTATCTCTTTTTTGATAAATTATTCAACAAATCTTACACTCATATACCAAAAAGCTTATATAGTATCTCCTTGTATTATTCTTATGGTAGTCAGAGACTTAACTTTTTTTCAGTTGGAGATTTTAAAGGAATTAAAATTCAGTCCTAAATATGGATTGGAGCTTATAAAGAACTTAAATGTTTCTTCAGGAAGACTTTATCCAAACTTAAAAAGATTGGAAAATTTAGGATTGATAGAAGGAGTAAAAGACGATAGTAGAATCTATTATTCTCTGTCAGAAAAGGGAATCCGGGAGTTTGAGAATATCTTTACCTGGATATCTGA
>DAOVEQ010000182.1 GCA_030668905.1 Thermococci archaeon | reverse complement strand
AGGTACAAAGATAAACATGCCCGGAAGTATAAGGATAAGAAGTGGAATTGACACGTAAATGTAAGACCCCAAAATATTTTTTGTTAAACTTCCCAGAAACAATCCCATGCTCACGGCCATGGCAGCACCAAGGAAAATTCCCAGGAACAAAACTGGCAGATTTCCTCTTACGCTCTGGGTCAGGATGAGAATCGATACTGCAACAAAGAAAGAATAAATAATTCCAATTGCTCCTTTTGCCATTATCACATCTGAAGGAGAAGCAGGAGTCACCAGAACTGCTCTCATCGTCCCAAAAGCACTCTCCTCCACAATCAGTGTGCTTATGGTCCACATTTCCATCATCAAAGCCATCAGAATGAAAAACGGTACCGATTGTTCTCTCAATGGAATATGTTCCCCCGCCATATCTTCTCCCAACATTTCTGTTCCTATATCTATAGGCTGCTCTCCGAGAGCAATGTATTCAATTGCCATCTGTATGAAATATTCAATAGATGTTCTGACACTTTCGGGTACATCGGATTTAAAATAGAGGGTTATAGTTGGCTGCTTCCCTGAGAGTAACTGAGAATCAAAATTTTCCGGCAGGGCAATGCCGGCAACGTAGTCTTCCTCTTCGACAGCTTTTTCAAACTCTTCTCCCGACGTGAAAAATATTATGTGTATGCCCTCCATCTCAAGTTCGCTGACCGGTGGAAATAACTGAGAAGAACTCCCATCATAGAGGGCTACATCGAACGTTTCTTCGACAGTAGAAGGAAGCACATAGTATATCACAGCGAAAATAACCGAAAATATCACAGCGAAAAGCATCAGTTTGTTTCTCATTACAGCAAGGGCATCTTTCCTGGTAATAGCTTTAATACATGAGGCTTTCATTGTTCCAACTTCCTTCCTGTCAATTTCATAAAGACCTCTTCTAATGTCGCTTCCTGAGTGTGGATGGTGGCGATGTTCCTTTTTTCCAGGAGCTCTTTTGCCCTTTTAGGAGTTTCAGAATCTCTCAGCGGCAGTGTTTCTTCTTTAAATCCTTTTTCAGTTCTCATCTTTACTTTCAAAGTTCTCTTTCCTAGTTTCAGTTTCAGATTTTCTGGCGTGTCCAACGCAACTATCTTTCCTTCGTGGATGAATGCTACTCTATCCGATAATTTGTCAGCCTCCATCATGTTGTGAGTAGTTAAAAAAACAGTTTTGCCCTTCTTTTTTTCTGACAGAATTATATTTCTTATGGCGTCTGCCGAAATGGGATCTAAACCACTGGTCGGCTCATCCAGAAAGAGGACATCTGGATCGTTGATCAGAGATCGGGCAAACATTACTCTCTGTTGCAATCCTTTAGAAAGTGTTTCAGCTTTATCGTTTATCCATTTAGACAGATCCACACGTTTGAGTAGTGGATCGATATCCACCTCAATTCCAAATAAGTTGGCAAAGAATTCTAAGTTTTCTTTCACAGTTAACCTAGGATACAGATTTTTCTCTTCAAAACAGACGCCAATTTTTTCATGGATCTTTTTCGGTTCCCGGGCAATATCAAAGCCCAATACTTTACCCCAGCCTTCCTGAGGTGCGAACTGACCTGTAAGCATCTTTACCGTGGTAGTCTTTCCGGCTCCATTGGGTCCTAAAAACCCCAGGATTTCTCCTTTTTCTACGGAAAAAGAGATGTGATCTACCGCCAGATTGTCGTCATAACTGTATGTGAGATTTTCAGTTTCTATTATTTTTTCTACCATGTTATTATATTCTCTTCTTTATTAAAAAGACTTTTGCCGCCCATGTATGGCTCTTTATAAATTAAAATCGTAAGTTAGTTATATCCCCCCTGTATAGATTATCACATGAGAAAGATAATCGTAGAATTAGATCCCATAGTTACATCCAAACTTTGGCCAAAAAAATTCTTTGAAAAGATTGAATATGGTGAAGGAAAATCTCTTCTCAAATTAGATTTTGAAAAAGGTATCAAAATAGTAATATGCGATATAAAAATGAAACAGGGATTTACGTTAAAAGATTTAAGTTTGCCAGAGGGATCAGTAATTCTCGATGTTTTAAAAGTGGACAATAACAAATATACCTGTTTAATTAAAGTAGAATACAAAAAGAAATTGATGAAAATTTTTAAACTATTTAATTTTGATGTCATATACACCCTTCCTGCTT
>DAOVEQ010000109.1 GCA_030668905.1 Thermococci archaeon | reverse complement strand
AAAGGAAAAAAAACTCAGTACGTAAAAGCTGTTGATGGAGTGGATTTTACTATAGATGAGACAAAAACATTAGCTCTTGTGGGCGAAAGTGGCTGTGGAAAAACTACAGTAGGAAAGATGGTCACTAGACTTATAGATCCTACAGATGGAAACATCATTCTAAAAGATATTGATCTAGCTACCCTGAAGGGTGAAGATCTGAAAGCTTATAGAAAAAAAGTGCAGATGGTTTATCAGGATCCATTTGCATCCATAAATCCAAGGTTCAGAATATACGATGTTCTTGAGGAGCCTCTGCTGATCCATGGTATAGGAGAATCTATGAGTGAAAGAGAGGAGCTTATTTTCAGAGCTCTGGAAGAAGTTAAGATTACGCCTCCGGAAGATTATATCCACAGACACCCTCATATGCTCTCAGGGGGTCAGAGACAGCGGGTATCATTTGCAAGAGCCACGATCCTTGGACCCAGTTTTATCGTTGCAGATGAGCCTGTTTCAATGCTCGATGTTTCTATAAGAGCAGAGATTCTTGAGATGATGAGAGAACTTCAGAGAAAGAAGGGATTGACTTACCTTTATATCACTCATGATATATCCACGTCCCGATTTTTCGCTCAGGATATAGCTGTGATGTACCTCGGGAAGATCGTGGAGATGGGGCCTGTTAAAGAAGTAGTAGATAATCCTCTACATCCTTACACGAAAGCACTTTTAAGCGCAGTTCCTGAGCCGATACCAGAAAGAAGAGACATGATCAAGGAAATACCTATAAAAGGTGAGATACCGAGTGCCGCAGATATTCCATCTGGATGCAGATTCCATCCAAGATGTGTAGTTGCAAAAGACGCGTGCAAACATAACGAGCCCGAACTTATAAACAAAGGTAATGGACATCTTGTAGCCTGTCCCTATGCCTAATTTTTTTTATTTTTTGTGATTTTATGAGTATATGGAGATACTTTTTGAGAGCTTTTACCGTTAAAGGTATAAAATACGGGATGATTCTTTTATTAATAGCATTGTTTCTCTCGATTATCGCTATTCTTCCAAGAGAAGAAGATCCATTTGATGGTATTTTAAAAGACGAAAAAATAACTTTAAATGAGAACATTCCAGAGATAACATTCACAGGAATAATACCCTCTGAACTGAAGTTTTTGGATATTTTGGATAGAGAATATAAATTTACTTTGCAGCAAAACGAGATCCGAGGATTTAGAACAGATGATGTCTTAGAGATAGAGATATCTGGAGAGGTTAGATATGAATATACAACATTGGGATATCCATATTCACTCCTTGGTATACCAGCATTCCTTCTATTCATAGTGGGCATAATACTTGTAATGAAAAGCACTTCTATTTACATAAGCGAGGTCACAGAAGAGATAAAAGAAAAAAGCAAGAAACCTTAGAGAAGAGATAGAATCTTTTCGTATGCCTCTTTCTCGTTTAATTTTAAATCTTCAACAAAGTTCTTAGCTTCTGGAGTCTTTGCATTTATATAAATAAAAACGCTATTAAAGTGGGAGGAAGGAATGAGTAAAACGTATGCTTCAGGATTTTTCCCTTCATAAAGTTCGTAACCCTTTTTATAATACCAGTATCTCCTTGCAGATTCCAGCTTGTTAGCTTCCAGTAAGACTTTTTCATCTATCCCATGCTCCATTATGTATTCCATGCACCGAGAAACATATTCATCCGAGACAATGAAGTTCACATAAGATGGATAAACGATATAATGTGATTTTAACAGTTCATTTCTTATGTCTATATAGGGGTATATAGGTATAACATCTAAGGATTTGTAAAATCTCTCTATAGCAACTCTATCCGGCCTGTAAGGTAAGATCATGCCAGAAAGTGCCTGAAAGAAAGCATCTTCTGCACCTGCCAATTTAAACCATTCTTCTTCTCCCATCAAAACTAAATTAGGATCCTTAGAATACGGATCTTCGCCTATTGGGCAGACCCCTTCATAATTACTGCCTATTAAATAATTTCCACTTTCCGTATGAAGAAAAACCTCAGAATGATCTACCACACCTCCACTTTTTGAAACGGGAATTAAAAAAGCAGAGGCATTTATTCCGTAATCTCTGAATAAGTTGTTCAAGATTATCACCTGAATCTCTGCATCGTATCCACATACCCCTGATTTTAACGGGATCTTTTTTATAACTTCAGGAAACTCTACCTGTACTAAATAACCTCTGTTTATTATCGTGTTCACTCTTTTTGCGATCTCTACAGGATCTTTTTCCATTATGCTGTTTTTTATGTCTTCGTAGTATTCTCCCATCTTTTCTCCGAGAATGTAAGCACTATAAGCCTCAAAACCAAGATCTTCTTTTGGGTAGGGCTGGATAGGTCTGTAATCCCTGGCTTTTTTCCATATCTCATCTATTTTACTGGAATCGTAAAGTTCTAAATCTATGGTATAGACATCTGGATAATACTCGTATTCTTTCTTTTCGGAGACAGTATTTCCCATACTATCCATAGCCTCTACCGTCACCTCATATTTTCCTAACTCTAGTTTAAATCTCAAGGTACCAGAAAAATACAGGGAGTCTCTGCCTTCCAAAGTTTCTGTGTATTCGCCCATGTAAACTTTTAAAGTTTTTATTCTGTTGACATCGTCTTCTGCAAATATTTTTATAACAGTGTCAGGAGACTCGTTTTCAAAAAACAAATTATCGTCTATCTCAACATCGAAATCGATCTCTGGAGGCAAACTATCTTTTTCCCGGAGTATTAAAAAATCGCCCCATGAGTTTTTTAAGTTTGAGACATCATACAAAAAATAATTCTTAACGAACCACTCTCTAAATGTATTGTCATCAAAATTCAACGATATTTGCTCATTAAACTCTTTTATCTCTTCTATCTCAAACCCATCTTTTATCCATGAAAAATCTGGCACAATGTTCTTGATATCAGAAGGTAAATTTTGATATTTTATGAGGAGATCTATAATTATCCCTGTAAGCTCTGTAATACTGTTTACATTTCCTATGGATCTCGAGTCTTCCACCCCCTCTCTTATTCCCTGTGGGAGTAAGGTGTATACCTTTAAAAAGTCACCCACCTGTTTCTCTATCCTCGCTCTAATGTTCCTAAGCTCTTCTATAGTTTTTTCAGAGTTTAAATCAAGCTTAAATATCAATTTCAAGAAATCATCTCTTAACAAAGGATGAATATCATCTAGTACATTGTTTATTGCCTGAATTTCGTAGATATGTAATTGTATTTCTTCAGAACTGAGATCTTTTGGAAAGATTTTCAAAAATAAAGGAGATTTAAGGTATATCTCTTCTATGTCTTTTCTAATTTTTTCTGATTTATCATCAATTCTATTTTCTAAAAACTCATCCAGCTCTCTTTCATTTTTCTCCTCTGTTATACTTCCATTTCTAAGGATTAAGAATAAAACGAAGAATATTGTACAAACTGCCAGTATTTTTTTTATCATCGCCCCTACTATATTTCTTTTACATAAATATTTTTCTATTACACACTGTAGTAGACAAAATTTTTATGTTGTGCAAACTAAGTGGGTATATGTATCCACTCAAGAAAATAGTTTTACATAAAATCATGATAAAATTAAGCGTATTATCACTACTTCTTACTTTTTTTGTTGTCATGCTTGGAGGATCAATGAATCCATTGATATGGAAGCAACAATTCGAGAGAAAACTAAATCCTACAGTTTTATTAGATCCGTCTCCCTCTGCAATAAAAAATTTAAATGACGGATTTGAAGAATCCTATGATTTTCTTTTAAAATTAAAAAGGGAAGACATTGTTTTTTTAGACGAACTTATAATAGAAATATCGAATATATATGTTCAGTCTCAGATCAGCTATAGGAGTGATACAAGTAACTATCATTCTATAGATCATCTTGCTACGACATCAGAGATCTTAAAAAGGGGCGCGGATGATTGTGATGGTCAAGCGATTCTTATTGCTTCTTTATTGAGATATAGAGGATATGACGCCTATGTTGTTTTTGGATACTCTCATGTTTGGGTCGAAGCTCATTTTAATAATAGAGTTATCTCTATAAACAACCCTAAACAGTGTGATGTATGGTACTGTAAATTCAACGAACAAAATGTTCAATGGAATATTTTGCCTTTCTTTGCTCTCTTTATGGGATTTTTTTTATTATTTTTATCTCTACTGTCTATGCTGTAT
>DAOVEQ010000072.1 GCA_030668905.1 Thermococci archaeon | reverse complement strand
AAGGATTTTCCTGATTTTGTAAGAGAATCCTGGGATACAATAAAAAAGATTAAAGGGAATGCAAAACAGCAACGGATTATATAACTATATATTATAGAATAATTTTATATTCTCGTACTGTGAAAAACATACATGAAAGATTATTTTGAATCCCTTGAAAAAGAACTTGAAAATATATATAAAATAGCTGAAGAAGCGAGAAAAAGGGGGCAGGACCCGTATATGAAAGTGGAAATAGCACCGGCAAGAGACATGGCTGCAAGAGTCGAAGGTCTTGTGGGTCCTATAAATATTGCCTCGAAGATCAGAGAGCTGGATAGAATGAATTATTCGAGGGAAAAAATAGCTTTGAAAATTGCTGAAGAGATAACAGAAAGAAAATTTGGAAATTACACACAGGAAGAATGTGCAGAACAGGCTGTAAGAACTGCTTTGGCTATCTTAACAGAGGGGATCGTTGCAGCTCCTTTAGAGGGTATTGCCCAGGTGAAGATAAAAGAGAATATAGATAACACTAAATTTCTATCCCTGTATTTTGCAGGACCAATAAGATCTGCAGGAGGAACTGCTGCAGCATTATCTATCTTAATGGGAGATCACGTAAGAAAAAAATTATCCTTGGGCAGATATAAACCGTCTGATGAAGAAATAGAAAGATTTATTGAAGAAGTTGATCTTTACAACAGAATATCTCATTTACAGTACTATCCTTCAAAAAAAGAACTGAAAATAGCTTTAAAGAATATTCCTATAGAGATCACGGGAGAACCTACGGAAAAAGTAGAGGTTTCGGGATACAGAGACCTGGAAAGAATCGAAACAAACAGGGTACGTGGTGGTGCCATGCTTGCTCTCTGTGAAGGACTTCTGCAAAAGGGATCAAAGGTCTTAAAATACGTGGAAAATCTAAAATTAGATGGATGGGAATGGATCGAAGAGATAGCGTTAAGCTCTAAGGAAGAGGAAGAGTTTGAGTTAGAGAACTGGAAATATCTAAAGGATATTATAGCTGGAAGACCTATATTTTCACATCCTTCAAGGAGAGGAGGATTCAGGATGAGATATGGGAGAAGTAGAAACACAGGTTTTGCTGCCTGGGGTATCCATCCCTGCACAATGTTAGTGCTCCAGGATTTTCTGGCTACAGGAACGCAGATGAAGACAGAAAGACCAGGGAAAGCTAATGTTGTATGCCCTGTAGATACTATAGAAGGTCCTATTGTAAGAATGAAAAATGGAGATGTTGTAAGACTGGAAGATTGTGAAGAAACTTTAAAAATAAGAGAAGATGTGGACAAAATCCTATTTTTAGGAGATGCTTTAATATCTTATGGAGATTTCCTTGAAAATAACCATATCCTTCTTCCGTCTGGATACGTGGAAGAATGGTGGTTTCAAGAGCTAGAGAAAAAAGAGAATATAGATCCTTTCAATGTTTCTGAAAAAGATGCTTTGGATATCTCTGAAAAGTATGATGTTCCATTACATCCAAAATACACATGTTTCTGGTACTATCTAACCTTTGATGAGTTAAAAGAATTTATAGATTATTTAAGTATCGGAGAGATAGGAGAAAATATTATTCTTCCTTTAAATGATAAAAAGAAACTTCTTGAGAAAATATGCCTGGAACATAAAGTTTCGGGGGATAAAATCATCATAAACTCTCTATTTATCAAAAAATTAAACATTTCTAAGTTTTATGAAATCTACGAAACTTTAAAAAATGAAAAGATAACAGATAAAGACAAGATATTTAAAGCTTTTAAACACTGTACGGGGATAAAAATAAGGGATAAATGTCCATATACAGTAGGAGGAAGGATGGGAAGACCTGAAAAGGCGAAAGAGAGACTTATGTCTCCCCCTGTTCACGGTCTCTTCCCTGTAGGACGTTATGGAGGAAGAACAAGAAGCATTGTAAAAGCTTCTGCTTTAAATTATATTAATGTAGATATAATAAATTTAAAATGCCCTATCTGCGAAGACAAGACATTTAAAAGAAAATGCGATAAATGTGGGGCTACAACAAAGCTCTATAAAATCTGCGAAAATGAAAAGTGCAGTATAACGTCTGTAGAGACGGAAGAAGAGAGATGTCCTGCCTGCAACTCTCCATTAAAGATACATTCCTTAAAAAAGATATATCTAAATGAGGAGTATAAAAAGGCGCTGAAGAATCTGAATATCTCTTCTCCAAAGGAGGTTAAAGGTGTTATAGGAATGATCTCCTCCCAGAAATTTCCAGAGATCCTGGAAAAAGGGATTTTAAGGGCAAAAAATAAGGTATATGTCTTTAAGGATGGAACTATAAGATTTGATTGTACAGACGCACCTCTAACACATTTTATACCTAAGGAGATAAATCTCTCTCTAGAAAAGTTAAAGAAGCTGGAATATACTCAGGATTATCTGGGAAATCCCATCAATAACGAGGATCAGGTAGTAGAATTAAAACCTCAGGATGTAGTAATACCAGAAAGAGGAGGAGAATACCTTTTAAAGGTGGCAAATTTTGTTGATGATTGTTTAGAAAAAATATACAAGCTGAAAAGATATTATAATACGGAAAAAAAGGAAGATCTGATAGGAAAACTTGTTATAGGACTTGCTCCGCACACGTCTGCGGGGGTTCTCGGGAGGATAATAGGTTTTTCATCTGCAAGTGTGGGATATGCACATCCTTTTTTCCATGCTGCCAAGAGAAGAAACTGTGATGGGGATGAAGACTCTTTTTTACTTGCTCTCGAGGCTCTTCTTAATTTCTCAAGATTATTCCTTCCTGAAAAAAGAGGAGGAAAAATGGATGCTCCTCTCGTACTCACAACGAAAATAGATCCTGGAGAGGTGGACAAGGAAGTAAGAAACATGGATATAGTAGATGTATATCCAATAAAATTTTATAATCTCTCGCAGAAGTTTTCAAAGCCGCAAAAAATAAGGATAGAAAAAGTTGGGGATAGACTGGGTGAAGAAAATGCATTTTATGGTTTCAAATTTACCCACAATACTTCAAACATATCTATGGGTCCAAGAATTAGTGCTTATAAAACTCTCGGCGCAATGGAAGATAAAATAAATGCGCAGCTAGATCTTGCCGAAAAAATTGAGGCTGTAGATGAGAACGATACTGCAGAAAGAGTCATAAACTCCCATTTTCTCCCGGATCTAATAGGAAACATGAGAGCCTTTTCCACTCAGTCTTTCAGATGCGTGGATTGCAACAAAAAGTACAGAAGGGTTCCTTTAAGTGGAAAATGTGTCTGCGGTGGCAGGCTTGTGCTGACAGTTTCGCAAGGATCCGTAGAAAAATATCTCAAAATTGCCAAAATGCTCGTAGAAAAATATGAAGTTGACCCTTATATAAAAGAAAGAATTGAGATAATAGAAAAAAGCATTGAGACAGTCTTCACGGGAAAAAAGAAACAGATGTCTCTTGCGGATTTTTTGTAAAATGCTGTTCTATGAAAAAGACAATGATACTTATTTAAATCTTGGTCTCTCACAACTTCCATGGACGTGGAAACGATACTCTCGCCATGGTTCGAATCTATAGACGATCCTGTGACGTTTCAGGAAATTCTTGCAAAAAGACTTATTGAGCGATATAATAACACAGAGTATGGCGCTGGAAAAAATGCCATAGAAGAGTTTCCTATCGTAGATTATAACGCACTCAAACCGTATCTCAATGAAGTAGAGAATGGGAACATCAATGCCTTGTTATCAGAATCCCCTCTTTTCTGGGCGATGACGAGGGGAACAACATCAAAATCTAAATTCATACCTATAACAAAAACGGACTTAGAGGAAAAAATGAAATGCGGCCCCCGGGTGTTTTGTGCGTATCTTTTACAGAAAATGAGATTCGATATACTGGGGGGCACCGTACTGAATCTGAATTTTCCTTCTGTTCTGGGTAAAATGAAAGATGGAAAGGAGTACGGATACTCATCTGGATTTTACTTTAAAACACACACTGCAAAATACGGAATAGATATAGTTCCCGATCAGGAAAAAATAGACCCGTTGATAGGATTATCCAAAAAAGACTGGGAGAACCGATTTGATCTTGCATATCACGAAGCTCTCGGAAAGAATATTACTATGATCACAGGTGTGACTCAGGTCATGACGCAGTTCGCAACCTTTGTGAAAAAAAAACATGGAAAATATCCGAAACGGTTGTGGGACACGAAGGTGCTCGTATGTTCAAGTACCGCTGGCATAAATACAAAACTGAAGCCAGCACTAAAGGCGCTGTATGGGGATGCAGATGTCCTCGAGGTGTATGGTGCTACTGAGGGGATATATGCTCAACAGTTCGATAGACCGTGTGTCACTCCCAATTACGATATATATTACTTTGAAGTTGAAGTGAAAGGTAAAATAAAAATGCTCCATGAGATGAAAAAGAGAGAAAATGGGAAATTAATTATTTCTTCCTCACTCTTCCCACGATATAAAATAGGAGACCTCATTAAATGTAATGGTAGCCCCTACTTTACCGTCATAGGGAGAGATAGGAGATTTACTGTTTTAAGGCATTATGTAGAGAGTTTTTTTTACTAAGATTCTTCCTGTCTTCTCATCTTTCTGAGGCCATAGATAATTACGAGTGCACCTGCAATAATGAGTACCAAAGGCCACCATTCAAGTTCGTATATCGTTACTATTCCCACCATGAGAAGTATCAATCCGACAAGAGCTTCTCCCATTATAGGTCTGCGGTACTGGGGCACTATGGAATGCAGCAGTGCACTGATAAGAAACGCACCACCCACGCACATAAGAATGTAGTTCCATACATTTTCCCAGCTTATACCACACATCTCATTGCTGGCGAAATAGAACACAATCCCCAGAAGAATAACAAGAACTCCTATAAAGATAGCGGAAATTGGATCTCTCGTGTATTTTTCTTCTTTTTCGCTGCCCTTTTCTTCTTTTTCTCCTTTTTCATCATGCTTCTTTTTGGTCATAGCTATATGTATATCTTGATATTTATAAGTTTTTTCATTCAATACTTCGCATTTCCCAAATCTGTAGATAACTATTAGTACGCAAACGATAACTGGTATCAAAGGCCACCATTCGGGCTTATATCCTCCTACTATACTTACTGTGAGAAGTATCAATCCAGCAATAACTTTCACCAATATAGGTCTGCGGTACTGGGGTACTATAGAGTTGAGTAGCGCAATGAGCAGAAACACAACGCCTACTCCAATAAGAATGTTATAAACTAAATCTTCCCAGAGAAGTATCTCCCTGACAGTAAAGTAGATCACGATAATTTCAACGATGAGAATGAATGTTGCAACTCTGCCAGAGGAAAGTAGATCTGCGGTGCCTTTTTCTTCTGTTTCACCCTTTTCTTCTTTTTCCTCACGTTTTCTTTTCCCCATTGATACGGTTATAAATCCTCCCAAATATATTTTTTCTTCCTTTTCATTCCCCTTTTTGTTATGTCTTCTTTCTCCCATAGATATACGTATACTTTAATATTTATAAGTTTTTTCATTCAATATTTCATAGACACCATTCAATAAAAAAAGAGCAATGCAGAATTTATTTGGATCTACGAAACAATTTATATTAGGGTGGTTTTTTATAAAAGTTTTCTCTTATGCTTCTCCACGAGGAGACATGCAACCATTTTTATATCCCCCATATAAAGGAATATCGTGGACACATGAAAAAATGCTACCAGAGAGATATCGTGATCTTGCTCCTCACTCTCTCACTTACC
>DAOVEQ010000068.1 GCA_030668905.1 Thermococci archaeon | reverse complement strand
CTCCACGTTTTTCGGGAAATGCCTGTAGAATATCTCAAAATCTCCACCAGGCAAAATATACTTCTGTGCACGAAGTTCTTCGAGACTCTTATCGTGATTTCCCAGAACATATATCTTCTCACACGGGAGATCAATTATCTTCTCAAGTAACTTCCTTGATTGCCTGCCCACATATCCAAAGTCATCATTTTTAGGTTCCCACAACTCCAGGATGTCACCAAGTAATATAATTGAGTCAGGGTACCTGATCCTCTTCTTTCCTTCTACAACCAGCTCTTTATTACCGATCCAATCAAGAAACTCATTAAACTCCTCAAAGTTAGATCTCTTATGCCCCAGATGAACATCCGAAACAACAATAATACTTTCCATCTCTAGCTTCCCCATGCATCATACTCTCCATTGGATTTAAATAGGTTTGGTGGGTTGGGGTTTGTATTAAATTTTGTTGAATACCTCTATAAATTAAAGGATAAAATTTCTAAAAACGAAAATATTATATAGGCAGGATACGATTATTTTATAAGTCTATATATTTCAGAGGAATGGAGAATATGGTCAGTTTAAAAAATGAATTTCTAGAGAATATCCACAATCAATTTGGAAGCTTCCAAAAATTGGAAAATAGCCAATCTCTATACTCTGTTAATCAAGATGCCTTCCGAATTTATATTCGTTATTCAAAAATACACAAAGGATGCCGATGTTTTTTTGGGCTTCGAGAAAAAGATTTACGAGAGTTAGAAGGTAGATTGTCATTCATCTGTTTGCTATGGGATGGCCAAGAAAAACCCTTGATATTGCCCTTTTCTGATTTTGAGGATGTGTTTAATAATGTTGATCCCGCTGAGGATGGACAATATAAGGTACAGATATTCATGCAAGAATATGGTACAGAGTTATACATTGCTCGTGCGGGACGTTTTAATGTTGATAGTTATTTTGGTTTCGAAGAACTTTTAAAACAAATAGAACCCACAATTTCAAAAGTAAATACAGAATTTAATCATAGCCAAGTACAAACTTTATTGGGGGAGATCGGAAGCTTAAAAGGTTTTCATATCTGGATACCTACAGATGATAGAGAGAAGCTTGATTGGTCTATAGTACAGCGTCAATTTGAAGTTAGCCTTTCTTTACCAAATGTTTCAAAAGGTGCTGAGCGATATTTAAGCAAAATAGATGTAATCTGGATTGAGAGAGGATCAAATAAGTTTAAAGCTTTATATGAAGTGGAACACTCAACCCCAGTGTACTCAGGTCTTCTTCGATTCAATGACGTTTATCTGCTATCGATTCCAGTTGAAAGATTTGCAATAGTATCGAATGAAGAACGAAGATCTGTTTTCACAAGACAAATCAATCGCCCTACTTTTCGAAGAAGTGGACTTTTCGAAATTTGTACCTTTTTCAATTATATAAATGTCTATAATTGGTACCAAAAAATTATCAAAAATATTAGTAAATAAAAGGTGAACATATTATGACAAAAAATGAAAAACGCCCCAAAATATTCATTGTAGTTAAGGTACATAGTGGACTTCCGGTAGTTGCTGAAGCATTTTTGGATGAAAGTGTTGCTGATAAGTATGCTACTGAATTGAAAGTAAAAACAAATCCAGAATATGATGAAGTCGAGATTTTCCAAACTTTGTTGTGTTAATGTAAGTTGAGAGTGAGGAAAATTTTTGAAGAGTTTGGAAGAGGGAGAATCCAATAATCAACACTACCCGCCACAATCTCCCACAGATCTTTATGTATCTTTGCGATAATGAAATATTCATCTATCCTATGTATAAGATAGTTTCACACACGTAAAAATCACAAAAAGAAGGAGAGTAATTTGGGCATTCGGAGAGGTAAAACTTAAAAGTAATGAAAACATATACTTAAGTAGATATAAATGATTTAATTATAAAAAAAGGTGATAAGAATACTCTATTGCACCAATTGTGGGGCTGAACTTAAGCCCGACGCAAGATTCTGTCCTATGTGCGGAAAAAGAGTTACTGAGAAAAAAGAGCAAGATCGCAAGACTTTCACTGAAAGGGACAACATGGGGACAAGACATGACGACCTGAGCCTCGCGACAACGTATTGGATGGCTCGCATTAGCTCACCTAAGAAGGATCCCTTCGTGCTGTACACATTTGACACCGGGAAAGATGCACGAGAGGCCCTGCTGGAACTGCCTTGTATACATGTAGCCGAGGATTCTCAAAAGCTGATCTGCACGGAGGTGCTGATTTTCGGCTACTACCCGACAAAGGGTGGAAAATATGAGGCAATCGTCTGCGGAGATGAACTGACACACGAACTATGGGAACAGGCCAAGGCGAGTTTCTCCAAATATGGGGGGCGTCGAAAGAACGACTTGGAACCAGAAAGACATGCTGCTTCATTTCCCAAAGCGAAAACAGCTCAAGTAGGTAAGGTCGTGTTTGTTAAGGAGGACCGCCAGCAACGGTCTGGAGCGACAATGATCTATCGGATTTACAAGGGGCCTGATGCAGCTTCTGCGCAAGCGTTTCTGAAGCAGAATCCTGTGACCAGACAGTTCTACTACCTCGTGATTGAGACGCCAGAAGGCAACTATTGCCGTGACATCCAAGGGATCTACAAGGAATAGTCGCACATGACACGGCTTCGCTATGTTTCGTTAAATAAAAAGATTTGAATTAATGATTATAATTCATGCCAAAAAGCATAATTTACCACAAATTCGAATGAACATCCGACAGCCTCATAAATTTTCATAACCACCCGCAAACTTTAATAAATATAGAGAATAATAACTTTTATGGAAAAAAGATATATGGTAGCCCTTCTAGTGGTGATAATCTTACTGCTAAACTTATCTATATTCTACAAGATATTCACTCCTTTGATCTGTGCATTACTTGTTTCCTATCTTCTTTTGCCTTTGAACGATTATTTTGAGAAGGTATTTAAAAACAGGGATGTAGCATCTGTTGTAACTGTACTTATAATACTTATTCCTTTCGTAGTTTTGGTCTGGACAACTCTCGATACATTAATTAACGAGATAGCCAAGTTTTTGGAGAGTCCCGATGCGTTTTTGAATAAAATCTTAGATTTTGAAGAGTATTTGAAGAATTTTGGAATAAATATATCATTTTCTTCTCAAATAAACAGTATAATTGAAAAAGTAGAGAGCTACATTAATATTGAAACAGCGTTTGATCTTCTTAAAAATATCTCTTACGCTACGATATACCTTTTACTTTTTATGTTTTCCACATTTTACTTTTTGAGGGATGGAAGAAAGTTAAAAGAGGTAACGGATACGCTCGTTCCTGCAGAGATAAAGGAGATGTATCTTAAATTCATCAAAGAGCTGGGAAAAGTTCTGCAGGGGCTATTCTATGGCTATGTGCTCACAGCAGTGATAATTGGGATTCTCGCAGGAGTTACTTTTTATGTTCTAGGGGTATACTTTAACGTGTCTTATCTGGTCAACTACTCAGTTCTTTTGGGGTTTTTAATATTTTTGTTTAGTCTTTTACCGATATTAGGATCTCCAATGATCTATGTTCCAATAGCGGTAGTAGAGATATTCAGTAAGCCCATGCTTGCAATTATTATACTCGTATTCGGGGTAATCGTCCTGACGTACTTCCCGGCATTTGTCCTGACTCCATACATCTCGGAAAAAAAGAGTGAAGTCCATCCTCTAATAATTCTTTTCAGTTTTGTTGCAGGTCCCATGGCGTTTGGGGTATCAGGTTTCGTTCTCGGTCCTCTATTTTTATGTTCTTTGGTAGCATTATACAGGGTGAAAAAAAATGAAAACTAAAATTCTGGATATAAACTGCAAGTATTACGGATTGGAGCCTAGAATACTAATGGAGAATGCAGGAAACGGGGCGTCCTCTATTATTACATCCAAATTTGGAAAAAACAAGAAAATAGCAATTTTCTGCGGCCTGGGAAATAATGGAGGCGACGGGTTCGTAGCTGCAAGATTTTTATCAAAGGGGAACAGAGTTAAAGTCTTTTTAATAGGCAACGAGAAAGATATAAAAACGAAAATAGCACTGGAAAACTGGAAGCTCCTGGATTTTACAGAGTGCAAAAAAGAAGAGTTTAATTTCCAGGATATAGATTGCGATATAGTCGTAGACGCATTAATAGGCGTAGGAATCATAGGTGAATTAAAAGAGCCTATAAAAAGCGTTGTTGAATACATAAACAAATTGAAAGAGAAAGGAGTTAAAATTGTGAGCATAGATCTTCCCACTGGTAGTGTGAAATCTGATCTTAACGTATCCATGCATTACAAAAAAACTGATGATTCTATTATAGTAGATATAGGGATTCCAGAGAAAGTTGAGAATCTTACGGGACCCGGAGACGTAAAATACCTGGAAAAAAGAAAAAAAGACTCGCATAAGGGAGATAATGGAAGGGTTTTGATAGTCGGAGGAAGTGATAGATACCATGGTGCGCCTATTTATTCCGCCGCGGCGGCGAGTAAAATTGTGGATCTTGTTTACATCGCCACTCCATGCACTGACGTGATCAAAAATTACTCTCCAGATTTTATAGTTACGAAAGATATCCCGGATTACGATTACGACTCAGTTTTAATAGGCGTAGGCATGGGGATTAATGAAAAGGCTCTGGAGACAATGAAGAGATTTGAAAAAAAAGTGATAGATGCCGATGGGCTGAAAGTTCTTAAAAAAGACCTGGATCTTGCTGCAAACTCTATTCTAACACCTCACGAAAAAGAATTTGAGCATCTTTTCGGAAAACTTCCCGATAACTTAGAAGAAAGAATCCAAAAAGTCAGGGATACGTCAGAAAAATACGACTGTACTATAATCTTGAAAGGAAAAGTAGATATAATAGCTGATAAAGAAGAATACAAACTGAATTACACGGGAAATGAAGGAATGACTACTGGAGGCACCGGCGATGTTTTAGCTGGATTGACTTCCGGATTTTTTGCCAGAAATGAAGCCTTCCTCTCTGCATGCGCAGCTTCATTTGTAAACGGTTTTGCAGGAGATATGGTTTATTCTAAAAAAAACATATACTACACTACTTCGGATCTTTTGGATAAGATCAGCGATGCATTGGTTTTCTGCGAGAGTTTCGGAAATGTATAAAAGAAAAGACTATTACCATGAAAGGGCAAAGAAAGAAGGCTACAGATCGCGCGCAGCTTACAAATTGAAAGAGATCAATAAAAGATTTAGATTGATAAGAAAGGGAGATTATGTCTTGGATCTGGGATGTTCCCCCGGTGGGTGGATGCAGGTAGCGAGAGAAATAGTCGGCGAAAGAGGATACGTTCTGGGAATGGATAAAGTCAGGGCTTTGCCTTTACAATATAACAACGTTGACATAATAGAGAACGATCTTGAAGAGTTTCATACAGAGATGAAGTTTAATGTTGTTCTATCAGATATATCTCCGAAAATAATGGGAAAAAGGGATGTTGACCAGTACAGGTCTTATATTCTGGCTAAAAAAGCGTTAGAAGTAGCGGAAAAAGTTTTGGAAGATAGGGGAAACTTTCTGGTAAAGATATTCCAGAGTGAAGACGTGAAAAGTTTTTCGGATGATCTCAGGAAAAGATTCGGATACGTAAAATTTTACAGACCCAGATCTACAAGAAAGGGGAGTTCCGAGATATATATAATCTGCAAATCCTTTAAAACTTCCTACTTATAGTGAAATCAGCAAGTTTTTCAAAGAATTTCTTGCTTTCTTTATTTAGATTCCGGGGGATACTGTTTTTAGCTTTTTTTATCAATTCCTTTTCCTTTGCCCTGCAGTATTTATACGCCCCAGTTTTTTTGATAATGTTCCTTACTTCGTTTATCTCCTCTTTTGTGGCTGACCTGTTCCCAAACGTCTTTTTAAACTTTTCTCTTCTCTGATTTT
>DAOVEQ010000097.1 GCA_030668905.1 Thermococci archaeon | reverse complement strand
AATTAATTACAGCATCGTCTGTAAATAACTCTACAATATCTTCATAACTACCTTCTTCTAGTGCTTGTAAATAGAGGGTAAGTGTTTTCTCAATTTCCATAGTTCCAGTAAACTATCAGATCATATAAATGTTGCGAAGTGAATTCTCTAACGTTTTTGTGAGTATAAAATTTGCTGCGGGTAATTGGATAAAAAATTTAAACTAAAATTGTTTTAAACCTTAGCAGTGCCGAGTACCTAACTAACTTCTGTTTTCGATGGAATTATACAACAAACAATTAAATATATAAAGAAAGAAGTCGTATATCCTATTAGAAAAGAAAAAGAATAAAAATTTCGGGTAATATAACTTGGAGGAATAAGCATGGATATCGAGAAAATAAGGAGTGCAATGGAGAAATATGGAGTACCGGGAAGGGATTTGTACGAACTGCCGACCTCTTCTTTGAGATTCCCGGATGGTGCAAACTATAGGATGGAAATTTCTGGGGTAGAACGATTATCTACTCTTGAAGCGTTAGTGGACGAGATGGAGAAAAGAGATGTGCCTATACATAGACTGATAAGTGTTGTGATGGGTTCTACATACTTAGACGACGAAGAACTGGAAAGTTTTGCCAAATTAGCCAAAGAGAAAAAGATGGAAGTCGTTATGACACCGGGACCTAGAAGCGGCTGGGATGTAGGAAGGCAGATAGCAACACCAGAAGGAGCGCTTTCTGGAGCAAGAATAAGAGGTAGCGACAATCTCTCATATCTTTTTGCAGATATGATCAGATGTGCAGAGATGGGTTTCAGAGGATTCCTCGTTATGGATGAAGGAGCTCTGTGGCTTCTATCACAAATGAGGAAAGAAGGAGTCGTACCAAAAGATGCTGTCTTTAAAGTCTCTATATATGCTGGACATGGAAACGCCGCGGGCGCAAAAGTCCTGGAATCCTTGGGGGCGGATACGTTTAATCCTTTAGGTGATTTATCTCTGCCAATGTTTGCATCGATTAGAAAAGCTGTAAAAATACCTCTGGATGTTCATATAATTCTCTCGGAATCATTTGGAGGATTTAACAGGATGTGGGAAGGTCCAGAACTTGCAAGAGTTACTTCACCCTGCTACTTTAAGATCGAGCCTGGAACAGCTCTGGCGATTGGATCGGGTATCTACAGGCCATGGACATCAGAAGACTTTCTTGCCAAACTGGTAAGAGATAAAGTGAAGTATGCAGAGATAATCAGAGACATAATAGATAAGATCCATCCAGAGCTCAAATTATCGGAACATGGACCTAAGGATCTAGCTGTACCAAAGTGATTATATGTACAGCTATACAGGAAAAATTTTGAGAATAGATTTATCCACCAATAGAGTTTCGGAGGAACCTTTAGATGAAAAAGATGCTGAGAAATTCATAGGAGGGAAAGGCCTCGGAGCAAAGTTTCTTTTTGAAGAGATCGATCCTAAGATCGATCCTTTATCCCCCCATAATGTTTTGATCCTCTGCACAGGGCCATTAACAGGGACTCTAGTGCCTACATCGGGAAGATGGTGCATAGTTACAAAATCTCCTTTAACTTCGCTATTCCTCGACTCACAAATAGGCGGATACTTCGGTGCGGAGATGAAAAAAGCTGGATACGACTTTATTATCATAAAAGGCAGAGCAGAAAAACCCGTATATATCGTTATAGAAAATGAAAATGTAAAAATAAAAGGTGCGGGAGAACTCTGGGGGAAAAATTCCTTTGAGACTGAAAAAGCGTTAAAGGATAAAGGAAGGGTTCTTTCCATAGGTGTAGCTGGAGAAAAGCTTGTAAAATTTGCCTGCATAAATACGGATCTTTGTGGAAAAGAAAGAGGTGGAAACGCAGGCAGAGGTGGTGCAGGAGCAGTCATGGGATCTAAGAACTTAAAGGCCGTTGTAATAAAAGGAACAAAAAAACTTAGCTATGCCAATGAAGAAAAATTCAGAGAGGCTGTGAAGAAATCTTTGAAAGTTATAAGCGAGAATTCGTTTATACCCACGAGAAGAAAATACGGCACACCTATATGGATAAATCCAATTAATGAAAACAAGCTTTTACCGACATACAATTTCTCGAGAGGATGTTTTGAGAAGGCTGAGAATATATCTGGAGAAACGATGCATGAAAAAATAGTTGTGAAGAACAAATCATGTTTTAACTGTCCGATAGCCTGTGGTAAATGGACTAATTTCGAATTTAACGGAAAAAAATATGAGCTAGAAGGACCCGAGTACGAAACTATAGCACTTTTAGGAAGCAACTGCGGAAATGAAACTATTGAAAGTGTTGCATATCTGAGCTATCTATGCGACGATTTTGGTCTCGATACTATATCCACGGGGAATATAGTAGCGTTTGCAATTGAAGCTGCAAAGAAAGGAATGATAGATGAGGTCATAGATTTCAACGATCCTGTAAAACAGGGAGAGTTGATAAGAAAGATAGCTTACAGAGAAGGAATAGGAGATGAACTTGCAGAGGGGGTTAAAAAAATTTCGGAAAAATTAGGAGGAAGTGATTTTGCCATACAATCGAAGGGAATGGAGTTTCCCGGATACGATCCACGTGGTTCTTTTGGAATGGCGTTAGCTTATGCTACAAGCGACAGGGGAGCATGCCATCAGAGAGTATGGACAGTAAGGGCTGAGTTAGAAGGTGATTTAAAACCGCGATACGGTATAGAAGGGAGAGCTAAATTTGTTAAGGAAAACCAGGACGAAAGAGCGTGCTGTTTTTCATTAGTCCTCTGCGATTTTGCGCCTTTCGATGTTGACACGTTCGTAGAATTATTGAATACCGCTACAGGCTTCGGGTACAGTAAAGAAGAGTATTTGAAAGCAGGAGAAAGAATATGGAACCTGACAAAAATTTTCAACATAAAAAATGGGATTACAAGAAAAGATGAAACTATCCCGAAAAGGATCATGGAAGAAAAATTAGAGATAGACGAGGCCAGGATAGGAAAAGATAGCTTTGAAAAAATGTTATCTGAGTACTATGAAATGCGAGGATGGGATGAGAACGGGATACCAAAAAAAGAAAAATTGAGAGAGTTAAATCTGGAGGGATTTTTATGAAATGGATAGCTGATAGTATAGAGAACTCGCCTCCCTCTATTATAGGCAAGCTGCTTAGTATAGCTTCAGAGTATAAAGATGTCATAAGCCTCGCTATTGGAGAACCTGACCTTGATACTCCCGAACACATAATAAAAGCTGGAATAGATGCATTAAAAACAAAATATACCCATTATACTTCGAACTTCGGATTCTTAGAGTTGAGAGAAGCGATAGCTGAAAAACTTGACAAAGAAAATGATTTTAAGGTAGATCCTAAAAACGAAATTATAGTAACGTGCGGAGCTGGAGCAGCCATAGATCTTTTTATGCGAACTGTTTTAAACCCGGGAGATGAAGTAATCGTCCAGGATCCGGGATACTTCAATTACATATATGTCGGCGCCTTTCTCGATACAAAGGTAGTACCTCTGCACGCGAAAGAGGAGAATGAGTTTTCTTTGAAACCTGAAGATCTGGAAGAAAAAATAACTGAAAAAACAAAGCTTCTGGTAATAAACTCGCCGGCAAATCCTACGGGTAGTGTTATTCCCGAGAAAGATCTGAGAAAAATCGCTGATATTGCAATAGAAAACGATCTCTTAGTTCTAACGGACGAGATATATGAAAAATTAATATACGATGAAAAACATTTCTCTATAGCTTCCGTACAGGGAATGAAGGATAGATGTGTCCTTATAAATGGATTCTCTAAAGCTTACGCTATGACGGGGTGGAGAGTAGGATACGCAGCAGGGAATAGAGAAATAATAGATAAGATGGGAGTAATTGGAGCATATACCACAATATGTGCCCCCGCCGTTTCTCAAAAAGCAGCAATATCGGCATTGAAAGGAAATCAAGAATGTGTGGAAGAGATGAGGAAGGAGTATGATAAAAGAAGACGATACATTGTGAAAAGATTGAACGAGATAGGCATCCCAACGGTGATGCCGAAGGGAGCTTTTTATGCATTTCCAAATATTTCACAGTACGGAACTAGCGAAGATATATGGAAACTATTTTTAGAGAAAGCCAATGTCTCTACAACGCCCGGGACTGCGTTCGGAAAATATGGGGAAGGTTATTTAAGGTTCTCCTATGCAAATTCTTTAGAAAATATAGAAAAAGCTTTGAGTAATATAGAAAAGGTGGTAAAAAATGTATAATATAGTTTTTATAGGATTCGGAGTTGTTGGTACAGGACTGGCTGAAATCTTGCACAACAAAAAAGAATATTTGAAAAATAAATATGGTTTTGAATACAACGTTTTAGGGGTATGCGATCTGATAAAAGGATCGATCTACGATGAGAGCGGACTCGATCTCGGAAAAGTGCTGAATTTAAACAAGGAAAAAGGCAAAATAATAGATTATCCAGCAAAGGAAAAGGGATTAAAAAGCGTGGAAATGATAAAAAGGCCGGAAGTGGATATAGTCGTGGAAGTTACGCCCACTAACGTGAAGACGGGCGAACCGGGACTTACGCATTACAGAACAGCATTGGAAAATAAGAAACACATTGTGTCCACGAACAAAGGAGCCATCGCCTTAAAATACAGAGAATTGCAAAAAATTGCCGATAGAAATAACGTGTATATGGGATTTGAAGGCACAGTTATCTCAGGAACACCAGCAATAAACCTCGCTATAAGAGACCTTGCGGGCT
>DAOVEQ010000077.1 GCA_030668905.1 Thermococci archaeon | reverse complement strand
GGTTTCAACGATTTCGATGAACAGGCAGAACCTGTAGAGGCTGCTATACCCTTTGAGTCCAGTAACAGGACTAAGGACTCCCCTTCTATGAATCTGAAAGAGAAATTGGCATTTATAGGTAATCTTTTTTCAGGATGGCCGTTCATCCATGTGTTATCTATCTTCAGAATATTATCTATGATCTTATCTCTTAATTTCTGCAATCTTGGCATTACTTTTGGTCTCTCTTCCTCTCCAATTCTCATAGCCTCTCCAAATCCAACGATCCCTGAAACGTTCTCTGTGCCTGATCTTAGTCCTCCTTCATGCCCTCCTCCATGCACCAAAGGATCGATCTTCACACCTTTTCGTATATAAAGACACCCCACTCCTTTAGGTCCAAATATTTTGTGAGAGGAAATTGAAAGCATATCCAGATTCGTCTTTTTCACATCTACGGGAAGCTTTGTAACACTCTGCACTGCGTCCGTATGCAGGTAGGCATTAGATTCTTTGACGATCTTTCCTATCTCATTCATGTCTTGAACAGTTCCGATTTCATTGTTTGCATGCAATATAGAGACGATAATCGTATCATCTCTTAAAGAAGATTCGAGATCTCCTAGATCTATGAGTCCGTACTTATCCACATCCAAGTACGTTACTTCAAAACCTATTTTTTCAAGCCACTTGCACGTATTCAATGTACAGTCATGCTCTATCTTCGTGGCGATTACATGTTTTCCTTTATTTTCGTTCGCAAAAGCAACACCTTTTATAGCAAAGTTGTTTGATTCTGTACCTCCAGAAGTAAAATATATCTCAGAAGGATCTGCATTTATAACCTTTGCTACCTTTTCTCTCGCCTCTTCCAACGCCATTTTCGCTTCCTGACCCAAAGAGTGAAGAGAAGAAGCATTTCCATATTTCTTATCAAAATATGGCAGCATTAATTCTAAGACTCGTTTATCTACAGGAGTTGTGGCAGAATGATCCATGTATATCATTTTTTCACCTTTTTTCTATAATTTTCAATGGCCTTTTTCAGACCATCTGCGGCAAGATTTGAACAGTGCATTTTTATTGGCGGCAGTCCATCCAGTGCATCGGCAATGTCTTTTTTTGTTATTTTCTCTGCCTCTTCTAAGGTTTTACCCTTTGCAAGTTCAGTGATCATTGAAGAAGTGGCTATCGCCGCTGCACAGCCCATAGTTTCCCATCCTATATTCTTTATTTTGTTATCGTTTACTTTAATGTAAATGTACATAACGTCACCGCAGATTGGATTTCCTACCTTACCAACAGCATCATAATCTTCGAGCTTTCCCTTATTTCTTGGGTTCATAAAATGATCTACCACTTTCTGAGTGTACATAACGCTATAACGCCGTTATAATTTAAAAAGGTTTGCACAAGATTTTTTAAGGTAAAGAAATATGGAGATCATGAGTATCCTAATTATAGTGGGAAGCAGGAGCGATATGCATATAGCTGAGAAAGTGACTAAAATTTTAGAAGAGAACAACGCAGATTATGATCTGGAGATCGCATCTGCACACAGAGAGCCGCAGAAAGTCTTGAAACTGATAAAAAATAAAGATTACAAGGTTTATATTTGCATTGCAGGTCTTTCTGCTGCTTTACCTGGATTCGTGGCATCACAAACAGATAAACCTGTTATAGGTGTTCCTGTTTCTGCAAAACTGGGGGGGCTGGATGCACTGCTCTCCATCGCGCAGATGCCTAAAGGTGTGCCTGTAGCTTGTGTAGGAATAGATAATGGAGAAAATGCAGCTTATCTTGCCCTGAGGATATTAAAAATGTAAAGAGTTTTAGATAATATTTACTTCTAAATTCTTTAAAGATGCCACAATCACCTTTTTCATGTCTATTTTCTCTTCTATCTTCAAAATTCTTTCCAGATTTGTGTTTATAGCTGGATATTTAGGAACGTACTGACATTTTATACTCTTTTTCACTGAAATCTCATAAGTTCCAATTTTTTTGGCTGTATCTATTATCTCCTGTTTGTCCATGCATAAAAGAGGCCTCAAAATAGGGATATTTACGCTCTGCTCCAGTACATAAAGATTCTGAAGCGTCTGAGATGCTACCTGTCCTATGTTTTCGCCAGTTATTAATGCTTTATATCCGCACCTTTCTGAGATCCTGTACATCATTCTTTTGCAGAAGATGCACATGAACTTTCTATCCCATCTTCCTGATTTTTCTAAAAACTCGTTCAGAATAGAAGCATGATCTATCGAGTAAAGTTTAAATTTTTTTTTGAAGGTCTCTGAGAATTTTTGCACTGTTTTTAGAGTTTTTTCCTTAGATTCCGCATCTGTTTTAAAGTAGATAAAATCCAGCTCATATTTTTTTTTAAGAACTAAATACGCAGCTACCGGAGAATCTATGCCTCCCGAGTTGAGAGCTAGAAACATCACACCCTCCTGGATAAAGTAGATAAAGGATGGCCTTTGCTTCTGTACTCATACTCCTTGTACCATCCAAAAGGGATTCTATAAACCTCCATCCCTAGCTTTTTTGAGATCTCGTCCAGAATATGCATAGACACACTGGGAGACGCTGGCTTGTCTATAAAAAGGTGGATAAATGGGAATAAAACTATCTTTTCAGTTTTTATTTTCTCAGATACATCTAAAATTTCGTTTACCGCTTTATCTATCTTATCCTCATCTTTATCTTCTATCGCCAAATAGACGAGCAGAGCTTGCTCTATTTTCCTTTCTTTATTTTCCTCCGTTAATTCCTCTCTTTCCTTTGTAGCCTTTTTTTTAGCTTTCCAGTATATGTAATCAACATGTTTGAAGAGTATATGCATTTAAACACCTAAATTTTATCGCTTTTTGCAATCTCCCTGAGTCTCTCATCCCCTTTTATCTCTTTTATAAAATCATAAACCTCTTTCGGAACGTTTTCTTTCCAGTTTTCTCCTTTTATAATTTTAGATCTTATCTTTGTCGAGTTGTAAAAATCTCTTGAGTAAAGAGGAAGAGATTTTACCAAGAATCCCTCTTCCTTGAAAAGCCTTACGGTCAAAGGCTCATTTGAGTACACGACATCAAACTTTGGAACTATATTGCAAAGATGTTTTACCCAGATTCCGTGGATGTGCAGATCTGTAATAGGGATTATTATTACTCTTGAAAGATCATCCAACGTTCTTCTTATCATTTCTATCCTTTCGCCGCATGTAAAAGGATTTTTCAATGTATGCGAATACTGTGCTGACCCTATCCCGATTATGAGTTCATCGTTCTCTTCCAAAATCTTTTTGACATTATGAAGATGACCCTTGTGAAAAGGCTGGAACCTTCCTACATGCAATGCTCTCATAAATATTATACGCTAAGAAACTTAAAAAGGTTAATGAAAGTTTTTTATATTTTCAATATTAAGTTTGTTTATGAAAAAATGGATCTTTCTTTTGATCCTCATTCCCTGTGTTCTTGCATCACCTAATGTTTACAAGTTTGGGGAAGATTACTGGTTTGAAAACGAGAACACGATAAAAACAGATATGGGATGGGTCTATAATATTGAAGAATTGATGGATTACACAGTAGAAGGAGAGGTAATGGGGGTAAGATTCTATAAAGAAGATAAAGCGCCCTTCGGGCTAGTAGATGCAGCATTAGCATGGGGTGATATCTTAAAACCTGAGATTAAGAAGAATCTTGAAGTAACAATGGAGTACAGATACTGCAGTTACTACTACACCTATGAAAACTCGGAGATATCACTTTATTATTTGAAAACTCATATGAGTAACAACCATCTCATTCCTGGCTCTGAAGACATTTTTAACAAAATCATCAAGATAAAAAAGGGAGATTATATCAAGATATCTGGGACTCTTATATATATTAAAGGAGAAAAACGTGAGAATAACAAGATTGAAAGAATGGAGTGGGGTCCGTCTTCCACAACTTTAGAAGACGAGGGAGATAAGGCATGTGAGATTATTCTCGTAGAAACCTTGGAGTTTGTTACCCAAGAACCGTCAGTTTCGGAAACGCCGGATCCCCTTAAAAATTTTGAAGAATTTTATAAAAACGTATGGAAATCTTTCGTGATAATATTTATAGTAGTATTTCTCATATTATACGTACCGTCTAAGTTGTTATCTCGAAAAAAAGAAAAAGTTTCTCCTAGATACGATATAGCGGCAAATATGATAGAGTATTATACCAGGAAAGGATACAGAGTCTTGAAATATAATTTTAACGATCCTTTTCTTAAAATTGCTATCTCAAAAAATGAAAAGATATACTTAGCTACCATCGATTTAAAGACAGGAAAGATAAGTTATAGGCTTATCAGATGATTATTAACTATTATTTTCTCTTTTGTTACTTCTCCGATTATTTTTCCATTTTTTAAGAAATCTAAAGCTTTATCGACATCTTTTTTGTCCGCCACGACGGCAAAACCGATCCCCATGTTGTAAGTTCTGCACATCTCATCAAAATCTACTCCTTTCTCCATGATCTTATTGAAAATATAAGGTATCTCAGGAATCTCGATTTTAGCTCCAGAAGCTACCCTTTTCAGTTTTAAAAAACCACTTCCAGTTATATGTGATAGTCCTTTTACGTTCACGTTAGAAATTAGGTTCAATATCTCTTTCACGTAAATTTTTGTGGGCCTTAAAACCTCTCTCAAAAGTTTTTCATCGTTTTCAAACAGCTTTCTTGCCAGAGATATTCCGTTGCTGTGAATTCCCGAGGATTTCAATCCTATGATTATATCTCCCTCCTTTGCTGTCGGATTTAAAATTTTTTCAGTCATTCCTAACGCAGTAGCTCCCAGATCAAACTTCTGATTCATATTGGAATGTATAGCTGTTTCCCCTGACACGATCGCAATATTTGCTTCCTTCGCTCCCTTTAAAAGTCCTTTTCCAAGCTCTTTCATAAAGTGCTCATCCGATTCTCGCACAACTATATAGTCTGACAAAGCAACAGGCTCAAATCCATCGCAGATCAGATCGTTTACTACCATTGCAATCAGATCTATCCCTATCGTGTCATACTTATTCAATTTTTCTGCCACAAGCGTCTTTGTACCCGCACCGTCAGTAGATAGAGATAGATAATACTTTCCTATCTTTAAGTAACCTCCTCTTTTGGACAGCATTTCCTTTCTAAGATCTAAAGAAGGTCTTATAACTTTCAAAAGTTCTTTTACAGCTTTTTCCTCGGCGTAAACATCCACTCCTGCATCAGCGTACTTCATGATCTTCTTTCTTTTTTCTGTATTTTAAAGGTTTGGGGTTAACAAAACACAAAATTTAAAAACAAGAAAGATTAAGAAATATGTTACATGCGAAAAGAAAATCTATTACCTCAACGATTGATCCGTTTTTGCGGGGCTGATTGTAGCAACTGCGATACATACAAACATTTCTTGGCAGGAGATGAAACTGGATTGGTGAACCCTGAAACCAACTATCGCTGCTGCTGGCTTCCTAAAGATTATCCAAGGGGGAGAGATTGCCCGATCAAAACGTGTTGTGAGGAGAAGGGGATACTATTCTGCGGAGAATGCAGCCAATTTGAATGTGCC
>DAOVEQ010000195.1 GCA_030668905.1 Thermococci archaeon | reverse complement strand
TTTCTTTCTTTTCGGGCGCGTTTTCTTTCTTTTTAAGAAAGAAAAGGTGCTCCCGCCGGGATTTGAACCCGGGTAGCGGGCTCGAGAGGCCCGAATGATTGACCGGACTACACTACGGGAGCTTAATAGAACAAAGAAAATGATGTTTAAAAATCTTATGTAAAAACGACCCCTAAAAATATAAATGAAAGGTTCGCATAAGACGTAATGAAGGATCCGATAAAGCTTTTTGAAGAGGTATGCATAAGACTTGCCGGCAGGAACTTTCATCTTCCAGCATACTTTCTTTCCACTCTTTTCTGTTTTCCCATTGCTGAGTATCTCTGGTATAAAAACAAAATACTGAGAATTTTTTCTATAATCCTCTTTTTTCTGGGGATATTCTTCTTTATAAAAATTTCATGGATATTTTTCCTTATTTTAATTATTTTGGGCAGAGTTTTGAATATTTTATATACATCAATGATAAGATACGAATTGAAAGAGGAAATTATCTTGGAAAAAAATTTAAAATCTATATTTAAAATTCCCATATATCTGGCTTTTCTTTATCAAAAATTCTGTGAAAAACTCTTTGGGGACTGGTACAAGCCAATATTTTTCCTTTCTACAGCTTATATCCTGCCTCTTTCTTTACATTTATGGTTTAAAAATAAAATACTGAAAGTATTATCATTTTCCTTGCTGGTATTTTACGGAATTCTGTTTTTTAAAGGCTGGTGGATATTTATCCCAATATTTTTGATTTTGGGGATATTTTTAAAGTTTTTAGCATTTTTGTATAAACATTTCAACATCGAAGAAATGGAAACAGTGAAAATAGAAAAAGAAACACTAGGAAAAATAGATATAGTATCTATAGGTCTTATACTCTTTATTTTCGTTTCTTTTGTTGCCAATTGGTACAAATTTGTGCCAAATAATGTAGATACGTGGTACCACTTAGCTGTTGCAAGAAAGATACTCGAGTTTGGCACAGTTCCTGTCTGGGACTCATGGGAGTTCGCTCCTGCAGGAAGACCGCATCTATATCCTCCTTTACTCCATCTACTAATAGCATTCTGTGCAGGTGCGAAAGAAAACATAGTGAATGGAGGAAGAGTTTTGCAGTCTCTCTTTTATCCTGTGGCTCTATTTACAAACTGGCTTTTTGTGAGATATCTTCTTGACAGAAAAACAGCTTTTTTGGCTCTGATCTTTCTGTCAATGGACATGGGATTCTTAATGATTAACGCAATGATTCTTCCAAGCATGTTAATTAATATATTCCTTCCACTGCTATTAATATGCTTTTTAAAGAGGAAATTCTTTTTATCCGTTATTTTGATGGCTCTCTGTCTATACTCTCACCTGAGTTTTCCTTTTATAGTATTATTCTGTTTATTTTTGTTTTCGAGAAAATATAACTATATGGATTTCTATAAAAAATTCGTCATATTCTCACTAATATTATATTTGCCGTGGTTTTTGAGGATACTTGGAAACTTCAATGCACTGGAAAATACAATACAGACGTTTTCATCACCTATTCATATAGTCTTCGGTTTTTTGAGTCTCCAGTTCTTTAATCCCATCCTTATATCCCTCGGGATAATAGGATACAAAAAAGCCAGTGAAAAATATAATATTGTAAAGATATTCCTCCTCGGGAGCCTTCCAATTCTCGTATTTTATGGAGGAAGATACTGGTTCCATACTATGCCTTTCTGGGCGATTATGATAGCTTCTCTTACCAAAAAATACCTTAAAAATAAAAAAAGAGTTGCACTATTTCTTATAATA
>DAOVEQ010000165.1 GCA_030668905.1 Thermococci archaeon | reverse complement strand
TATATTCTACCTTCATAACAGTTCTAAAAACTCATCAACAGTTAGTCCAGCTTGCTTGATTATAGCTCTCAAAGTTCCTTTAGCTATTTCCTTATGTTTTGGTACAGTAAGTCTCCTATGTGGAATTTCTCTCTGCCTTAGGATCATATGACCTCCAGCTTAGACACTTACTTCAACCGTTTCTTCTTCTATAGCTGGCGGAATTGGCTCATCATGTTTTTTCAAACTTGCCAAATAACCATAAATCGCATCTTTGATATTAGTCAAAGCTTCTTCTCTTGTTTTGCCCTGAGAAATACAACCAGGTAAAGTAGGGCATTGTGCTATATAATTTCCATCTTCATCTTGTTCTATAATTATTCTAAATTTCATATTAATCCTATGATACAGCATATTTAAAAGTTTTTTTATTTTCTTTACTCTTTTTTACTGCTTCTTTATAGATTACACATCCCTCTCTATAAGATATTCCATAAAAGATTCCAATGTTTTTTTAGCTTCAGATTCGTCAAGAACTTTTTCTGCATCTTTCCACGCTTCTTTAAGCATTTTTCTGGCAAGATCCTTTGCATAATTTACGGCATTATATTTTTCAAGAATCCCTATGGCTTCTTTTATCATATCTTTATCTTTTGTATGGGAATCAAGAATCTTCAGAAGCCTTTTTTTATCTTTTTCATCTCCTATTTCTAGGACTCTTATTACCATCAAAGATCTTTTTCCTTCCGTTATGTCGTTTCCAAAGGCTTTTCCAAACTTTTCCCTTTCTTTTGCTGTCATATCAAGAATGTCGTCCTGTATCTGAAATCCTATACCTATTGTTTCAGCCATTTTACCCAGGATTTCTTGAGTATCTTCGTCTTTTCCAGATAGAAGAGCAGCTAACCTTGCAGACAGTCTCGCGAGCGTTCCTGTCTTTAAACTTACCATCTGGAGGTACTGTTTCTCCGTTATCTCTTTCTTTTTTCCTTTATGCCAGAAAATATCCATAGATTGGCCGAAATGAAGATTGATCATCTCCTGAGAATATATCTCAAAGGCTTTTTCCTTAATAGAAATGTCAAAATCAGAGTTTATGATAATCTTTAAAGGGATAAAATAAAGGGCATTACCAGCATTTATGGCGATATCCTCACCATATATCTTGTGGAGACATGGTTTTCCTCTTCTTATAGAAGAATTATCTTCTATATCATCTATTATTATGGTTCCATTATGCACGAGTTCAATCAGTGCTACAAAATCTAAAACTTTGTTTATATCTCCTCTCAAAGCCTCTGTCAAGAGCAGAAATAGGGCAGGTCTCCATCTTTTTCCTCCTCTATCAAGAAAATCCCATACGGGCTCCGATATCGCCTCAGCAGAGTTTATATCGAATGAATACTTTTCTTTTCCTAAGAGATTTTTCAGGTCTTTTTTCTTGAACTCTCGCGGTACATATTTCTCAAGTACAGAGTCTATCAATTCTTTCTCCCCCTGTAAATACGAGTCAATATCCACAAAATCACCTTAAAACCGTATTATCCGGTATATTTTTATCTATTACCTTACCGGGATATATAAAACACGAACTTCCTATTATCCTTCCCGGATATATCGTTACGTTTATCCCTGTTTTTGTATTATCCCCCATGATACACCCCATTTTTCTTCTCTGCGAATCAATTTTTTTGTTTTTTACCTCTATTGGTATAGGTTTATCATCAAATCTCAAGTTAGCAACCATAGTCCCTGCTCCTAAATTGCAGTTCTCGTCTATAATTGAATCGCCGACGTAGTTAAAATGAGGTATATTCGTTTTGTCATATATTATCGAGTTTTTTACCTCGCTCATTCCTATGTGGCATTTATTCCCTATCACGGTATTTCCTCTTATGAAAGAGTTCGGCCCTATTTTACAGTCTTTTCCTATCTTTACAGGACCTGTTATGTAGCTCCCTTCTCTTACTACAGTATTTTCGTCTATAAATACAGGGGGTACAATTTTAACGTTTTTTTCTATATTTCCAAGGATTTTATGTTTCAATTTTTTCATAACAAACTCGTTAGTGTTTAAAATGTCCCAGAAATAGCCTATATCACTCCAAAATCCGTTGTACTCTAAAACTTTAGCTTTGCAGAGATTTAAAGTGTCTGTGATCTCATATTCATCTCTCTGCGATCTTTTTGTCTTTCCGATAGCACCTAAAATTTCCTTGGTAAAGAAATATACACCTATATTCGCTAAGTTTGATGATGGATTTTTCTCTTTCTCGCAGATCTTTAAAAAATCGTTTCCTTTTTTATAGACCACTCCATAATTCTCCGGATCATCAACTTTTTTTACGCTTATGATGTTTGTTTTATATTTTGAATATAATTCCAGTACTTTAGAAACTAAAGAAGGTTCAAAAAATATGTCTCCATTTATACAGAGAAATTCATCGTATGGTGATAGCGAGATAGCAGAAGCAGTTCCATTGACTTCTTCCTGCTCAATAAATCTTGTCTTTACATTATAGTTATTCAGTTTGAGATACTCTTTTATATATTCTTCCAGTTTTTCCCTTTCATAATTCACGACAAAACTTATCTCATCAAAATCTTTCAGAGAATCTATTATAT
>DAOVEQ010000188.1 GCA_030668905.1 Thermococci archaeon | reverse complement strand
ATACCTACTATCTGAGAGCTTCCTCTGTTTCTCGTGCTGCCAAAGATCATGAATCTACCCATGAATCCAAGGTATCCTATTATGGCAGCTATTACCGCGGCTATCGTCTGTATTTTCATGTCATTATTTTTTATATGTCCTATCTCATGTGCAATGACGGCTTCAAGCTCGTTTTCATTGAGAAGGTCTAGAGCACCTTTGGTAACAGCTACCACAGCATTTTTTTCGTTTCTACCCGTTGCAAATGCGTTAGGAACATTGTTAGGAATATAGGCAATCCTCGGCATGGGAACTCCTGCATTCATTGCTATCCTCGATACAATGGAGTAAAGTTTCGGATATTCATTCTGCGTGACAAATTTAGCTCTGTACATTGAAAGTACAATCTTATCAGAGTACCAGTAAGATATGAAATTGACCAGTATTGCCATTATAAAGGCTAAACTCAAGATCTCTATAGGATATCCAAGTATCATTCCGATTATTCCTCCTGCAGCTACAAGAATGAGCGTCAGAAAGATCATCAGAACTCCTGTTTTCAGACTCATTATATCGCCATATATTATTCTATGTTTCTGATTAAAAAGTTTTTCATCTTTTTAGAATTTTATTCCTCACCGCATAAAAGTAAGCGAGAAGAATACCTCCACCGAAAATACCATATATCAAAAGTGTTAAAAATCTACCGTGCACACCAACAAAATATTCAAAAATAAACAACGGAAGTAATATTACCAGATATTTTAAATTAAAACTCAGTTTTGATCTCAATATAACTAAAGAACAGGAAGCGGCAAAAATGCAGGAGAGACTTGTAGCTAATCCCGCTCCAAAAATGGAATACTTCGGTATTAAAAGGAAATTAAGGAATATATTAAGAAAAACTGTACATCCTATTATCTTTGCAGGAATCCGAGGCCTGTTCGTACCCTGAAAAATAGAGTTTGAGGTATAGTAGATAGAATATGCTATCATGCCTAACGAAAGTATTTTCAGAGCATTGTGTCCTGAGATCTCTCCTGTAATTACGTATAAAATCTCCTTTGAGAATGCAAAAACTGAAATCATAATGGGGATACTCATGTAAAAGTTTAGAGAAAAACTGCTTTTTATCTTTTCATCAATTTTTTCGTTTAGTGCTATTTTTTCAGATATTTCCGGAAGAACAACACTTGCCAATGCAATGGCAAAGGCTGGAATCAGTCTAGCTGTGGGCATTACTATCCCGTAGATAGACGTTTCCATGGGTGTGAAATAATGCCCCAATATAATTATATCTGTATTGAAGAGAAAAACAAGACCTATTGCCGTGGCGGAAATCGGTAAAGAAAATTTAAAGATCCTTTTGAATTCTGGAAAAACAAATTTTCCGTTTACATTGTATTTTTTGTAGAAATATATTCCAAATATAGTGCTTACGGCATACCCGAATCCGAATGCCAAAAATATAAAGGAAAATTTATAAAAGGCCATAGATATACCGAATATAAGAGAGAATATCTCCATAATCACTAGAAGAATTGAAACCGTCTTGACCTTTCCAATCCCCATGAATATCCCTGTAAATATAGAGAAAATTACTCCAAAAGGAACAATTATAACAGCTATTCTGAAATAATACTCGCAATTAGAGAATTCTTTCCCGAAGAAAGATGAAAATGGAGAAGCCAGGAAAAACAGGACAGCAAATATGATTAAACCAATAAACACAAAACCGAATGATGATTTTACATAATTCTCTTTTTTTGCCTTATACTCTGAGACGAACTTTGATATGGAAGGTGTTATCCCATAGGAAGTTAGCATCAATATCAAACTCTGAACAGGAAGTATGACGGAGAGGATTCCAAACTCCGTAGTGCTCAAAATATTTTTAAGAAGAACTCTGAATATAAAATTAAAACCTCTATTCAGAATATTGGTACCAAAGAGCATGAGACTCTTTTTAAACATATTTTTAGTTTATCTCTCTTTTTAAAAAGTTATCTTTTTA
>DAOVEQ010000215.1 GCA_030668905.1 Thermococci archaeon | reverse complement strand
TAAACATTTCCTAAACGAGAAGTAATACCTAACCTATATAAATTAAGAGTTTGAAACTATGTTAATGGTATGCAGAAAACTTAGAGTTGTAGATATAGTTAATGGTGAGTGGGACGACGAAAATCAATGTGTTAAAACAGTGTTTGGAAAAATAAATGAGATCAGAGCCTTTGGAACTGTAATGGACAAATTTGTGACAGAAGATGGAAAATATTCGTATATAATCTTGGATGACGGAACTGAGACAATGAGACTCAAGACGTGGAGAGATGATGTAAGGAGAATGGATGGGATAGAAAAAGGCGATATCGTAGATATCATTGGAAAACTGAACTATTATAATGAAGAAATTTATATATTCCCAAAAATAATAAAAAAGATTTCCTATAATTTCTGGCTTTTAAGGCATCTGGAGATAATAGAAAATTTAAAAACATTGCCTCGAGAAAAGATAGAAACAAAGGTAACAAAGGAAAAGAAAAAAGAAGAAATAGAAGAGTTTGAAATTTTAGACAGCGATGTAACAACGAAAAAGATACTTGAGACTCTGGAATCCGGGGAATTTAGCAAAGAAGAGATCATTGAAAAGACATCGCTGGACGAAATAGATGTTGAGCTTGCATTACGAGAACTTACAGACGAAAGAAAAATAGAAGAAAAAAATGGAAAGTTTAAGGTATTGTAGCCGAATTGAGAATTATTGATACTTTATCTTTTTTCTCCAGCTCATCGCTGAAATATGTCTTTACAGTGTATTCTGCTTTTATCATTCCTATCTCTGAATACCATATATAGCCATCTTCCACCCATTTGTAAAGTTTCCAGGGATCTCCTGTATTGTATTCTACTTCATACGTCATTGTAAATTTTACTCTTGCGCATTCGTATTCCTTTCCTCCTGCAGTTATATCCTCAAAATCCTCTATATATATGTCTCTGTTGTAGGTACCTCTTCCGAAAAGTCGACTAGTTTTATATGCTACATGAGTATATATATCCGGGTCTCGAGTTTTGCATGTAAATTCTGTGAAAAATGCGCCGTGATCATTTTTTGATACTCCTTTTACAAGAGAATACACACTCGGCAGAGGAGGAGAATACAAGTATTCAATCGAATATTCTGTACAGCACCAATTTTCTCCTTCCGCATAAATCTTCTGTAATGCATTATTTTTGTAAGAGTATATATAATTGTCCTGATGTCCAATCTCATCTATATCTAAAAACGCCTTTTTAACAACGGAACAAAGTATATTCCCCCATACGAACCAGTTTGATCTCAACTCTTCATTTGTCTTATTTTTATATACCATAGT
>DAOVEQ010000162.1 GCA_030668905.1 Thermococci archaeon | reverse complement strand
AAGTGTTATTTTTTCAGCTTTATCTTTGCATATAGCTTTATCCAGTATTTTATTCAGACTTACTCTGTTATATCTATTTTCTATTATGTCTTCTATGGAATAAAAAACGTTTAAATCACGAGGAGAAAAATAGAGGATATTAAAGACTTTTCCGTATATTGATAACGAATTTTTGCTGTATATAAACTCTACTATTTTTAAGTATTTCAGCCAGTTACACTTGCATCCATAGTTAGGATCTACAGCAATTTTTAATGGCCCTCCCTCTTCTTTTGGTATGTTTTCTCCTTCTTTTTTATAAGCTAAAATCACATCTACGTTATAAGGTACGCTCACTAAATACAGATCTTCAGAAATATAGTTAATTATATCTCCTTCTCCTAAAGTATTGGAAGCTACTCCTTCCCATTTTACCTCTCTTATTTCTTTTCCTACAACTGTTTCATAGATTACATCAGTTTCAAAATTTTTTAACTCTGAAAGAGAGTATTCTTTTACGTTATCATCTATAATATAGAAATTCCATTCTTCTGTGCATCCTAAAACAATGAATAATAAAAAAATAGAAAGGAATTTTTTCATAGAACTTCTATCTCTCTCAAATCCTTTGCCCAGTATTTTGATTCGTATCCCGGCATTATAAGTCTGAATTCTTTTGTTACCAGTATATCCTCGTTTGAGAATATCTCATCAAAATCAAACTCTATGGTGTATTCGTCAGCGGTCGTGAATTTAATTTTCTCTGCATCTTCTTCGTATCGTGCTCTATTCAATAATGCTGTCACAGGTACGCCTTCAAAACTCTTTGTTTCTCCCTTGTATTCCGTAGTTATACTCTTTTTCTCAAAGAGATCCAGATCTTCTTCTGTAAGTACCAACGTGACCTTAGTTTTCCCTTTGATTATAATGGAGTTCTCTTTTCCGAGAAGTTTTATCTCTTTTAGAAATTTTAACCATAATTTTCCCGGCTGATCTGTAATAACAAGCCTTATCGGTCCTCCATCTTCTTGAGATATCTCTTTTCCATCCATTTCGTAACATAAATAAGAGTTACCCAAATCGCTGAGCTCCATCGTTGACATGTATCCATCTATTGCTACAAACGTTACATAATCTGGAGTTACATTGTATTTTTGCAGTACATTACTTAACAAAACACCTTTCCACGAGTTTTCTATCTCCGTTCCAGTAGATTTAACTAAGATGGCATTAAACCCTTCAGAAGGCATAGCTTTCAAATCTGTAAGAGTTAATTTTCCTTCTGCCAATCCAGTTATGTTTATTGTATATTTAACTTCTTCTTTTTGTTCACTTATACATCCTAAAAGCAAAGATAATGCCAGTATTCCAACAATTATTCTATTCATGGTATCACTGGATTATTAATGCGCGAAACCTTTATAAACGTTATGTTCATAGAAACATATCGATGAATAAAAAATACAGTATCTTAATTTTGATAATTTTTATAGTATCAATTTTTTCCGTACTTAATAACACGGGATACAAAACTTATGATGGAGAAAAAATAATAAAAAAAGATATCTACCCGTACAAATTTGTGTTTTTTGGGGACAATAGACCGAAATTAGGAAAAGAACAGCCAGAAGTTTTTATAAATATAATAAAAATGATAAATGAAGAAGATCCCTTATTCGTTATTGGAGGAGGGGATTTTGTTATAGAAGGAACACCAGAAAATTTCGAAGAGTTCTTGAAGGTTGTAGCCGATTTAAAAGCTCCGTTGTTCTACGTCTGTGGAAATCACGATGATTCTAGATGTTATAAAGAGTATTTGGGAGATAGAGTCTATTCTTTCACCTATAAAAATTCTATATTTATAATTTTAGACAATTCAAAAGGCACACTTGATAAAAAACAAATGGAATTTTTAAAAAAGCAGTTGAAAAGGAGTTTTGAACATAAGTTCGTTTTTATGCATGTTCCCCCTTTTGATCCCCGTGTGGGAGGAAGCTACTGTATGATCGATCCTGAAGAGTTTATGGAGATAATAAAAGAAAATGATGTAGATTATGTTTTCTGCTCTCATATTCATTCTTATTATGAAGAAAAGAGGGGAGATACTTTTTATATAATCTCGGGTGGTGCTGGAGCACCTCTGTTACGTAACGGATTCTATCATTATATAGTTGTAAATGTAAGTGAGAATATAAGTTTTTCAGTAGCAAGGTGTGAAAATGGGTAAATACTACTTTGAAACAAGAGATTTAGTTATAATAGCCATAATCTCAGCTCTGGGAGGAGTATCTTCTACGTACATAGGATATTTAGGAAATCTGGTGAATAGATTTTTAGGTGTACCTTTTGGAGCTGGACAGTTTTTAGCAGGACTGCATATATTCTGGATCACTTTGGGATATGGACTTACAAAAAAAAGAGGCACAGGAGTTATGATAGGTATCCTGAAAGCTTTTGTTGAGTTATTCTCGGGAGGAAAATTAGGTGTTTTCATATTAGTACTGAGCGGAACTCAGGGAATTTTAGTCGATCTGGTGTTCTTGTTACTGAGAAAAAGAAATTTTATATCGTATATAATGGCGGGAGGAATAGCTACAGGTGCAAATGTCCTTATATTCCAGATGTTTTTTGCTCCTTATAACGCAATGACCTTATTTTTCTTGATCTCATGTATAGCTTTT
>DAOVEQ010000010.1 GCA_030668905.1 Thermococci archaeon | reverse complement strand
CTCCTCGCATTTTATGACCCTTATAACTTCTTTCGGATCTATATTATACCTTTCAAGCAGATCTTCAAGTTTTAAAATATTTTCGCACGCGAGATCAACGTGATCCTTTTTAAGATAAATTCTTGATAGATACTCAAAGGTATGGGAAAAGGGGAGGTGCCCGGAATCGTGAAGAACTGCAGCAGCATTTAATACATCTTTCTCGATATTTAACTCTGCACAGATCTTGTTTGTGAGATAATAAACGCCTAAAGAGTGTTCAAACCTTGTGTGGTTAGCTCCTGGAAATACGAGATTAGTTAACCCCAACTGTTTTATATCTCTCAGTCGCTGTACCTGCGGAGAATGCAGAAGTTCCAGGATTACTCCTTTTACCTTTATACTCCCGTGAACTGGATCATGGATTATTTTATATTTCATTGTTTTATCAACTCTGTAAAGAAATAAAAAGATTTCTGTTAAATAATAAAAAAGTATTTTCTATTACAAGCGCGGCCTCCTCCCCGCAATGATAATACACTTTTTCGCAGATGCGATACCTCTTGTGTTACTATCGATTATATAGTAGTTCCTGAAGTAATGAATAGAAGGCATGACAAAATATTTAAGATAGAAACTTTACATTATATTGAAAGATAATATTATTATATGTTAAAATTGAGGTGATTGTATGGAAAATAGAAACATGGACATGAAATATTGCTCACTGGAGGTAAAAAATGGGGTAAAGTGGCTTGAAAATGATCTTAAGAAGATGCTGTTGGATTATCAAGACACTAGACGCTTAGCTTTAAGTGATTATGCCTATTCTCTCTATGTTTTATATAAAATAAATTATCCGTCAGCCGTTAATTTTATAAAAACTATTGAAAATAAAAAATTTTGGTCAAGACATTTTTTATATCACGAAGATACTCTCCTACCATATTCTGATGCGTTATATTACTTAGCCAAGATGGGATTTAATAAAAATGAGCATTTTAAAAAAATAGTACAGGAATATATAAAGGAAAAACAAATGACAACAGGATATATTCGATCATTCGAATATGATCATACAGCACCCATGAGAGTTCTTGTTCTAATTGAACCTGAATCTGAATATACAAAAAGAGCTATAGAATTTTTTATCAAAAAGTATACTAATTTTTTGGAAAAACCTGATATCCTTTCATGGGGAATATTGGCTTTATACGATTATAATTTTTACAAATATTTCAATATTATTAAAAATTTAAGTAGCGTTCTAAAGAAAAAATTTTTAGACGAAATATGCGGAAAAATTGAAACTCATTTTGCTCCACCATACACTTCTTCCGTTATTCAGGCACTTTCGTATGTATTCGGAAGTAATGATGAGAGTATTAGAAAATACGTTGTTTGGTTAAAGAAAAACTTGAATTCTGATGGTAGTTGGTTTGAAGAAGCATTGGGCACATCAGAAGCTATTTTGAGTTTGATCTATGCTGGTGAAGGACCTAAAATATCAAAAGATAAATGGGAACAAAAAGAACTATTATATCAACAAAAATTGAAGATGACAAAATCTAACATTGTTGTCACATCTCCATTTAGTGGCGAGTTTGAAATTAAAAATAAAATAAAGGAAATGATTAACAATACAAACAATAGACTTTGGATATGTTCTAGATTTATTACAGAATTTTGGACTGATTTAATTAGCTTAAAAAAGGATAAACCAGAAATAGATATGAAAATAATAACAATACCTAAAAAAGAGGCAAAAGAAAAGTACATAGGTCACGGAAAAAAATTTGTTGAACCAGCATTTGACACTCTTCAAAGATTTTTAGAAAATAATTTTAGAACAACTCCTCTATTACATGCTAGATATATCATCGCGGACGATACTGTTTTAGTTTCATCTGCAGATTTGACAAGTGAACAACTTGAAAAAGAGTTTAATTTAGGAATATGGACAAGAGATCCAGAGACAGTTCAAGAATCTGTTGGTGTCTTTGAAAATCTGTGGAAAAGTATCGTCAATGAAAAAGATTAGTAATCCATTTTGTTTAGAGTATATACGAATTTAAAGGAGGTGAAATGAAGAATGGCGAAAATAACAGGAAAACAAAAAGATTTTGGAGAGGTATATAGTGCTTGGAAAACTCTCTTAGAAAAAATTGACTCAGATGGAGATGATTTTCTGATTTTTTCTATAAAGAGGAGAAGAGAAATAAAATATTTTTATGTGAAAGTGGATAGAAAGTATATAGCTATTGATAGGGCTAAATCACATGTTGAGACTGCTCAAATAACTGAAAAGCGTAGAATAGATTTTGATCAATTCAAATGTGTCGCTCAACTTTATAATGATTATATAAGTGGGAGGAGGGGTATTAGACCTGAGATGGGAGACAATTGTAGCCGAAATACATCTTATATTATTTCGTTAATCCATCATCTTTTATAGTACTTCCACAAATTAAATAGAGATACCATGTCCAATATTTTTTCGAGATTTTTTATAGGGGGAAAATAATTCTAAATTCCATATCGTCCAATGAAAATCTTAATAGGTGACAAAATCACCAGTTGAATCCATAATGTACCTCTTGATAATCCTCCCTGAACTCTGAAACTTCTTTTCTTATTTCTTTCGGATCCCTTTTATCCAGAAGCACCTTTTTAAACAGTTCTGCTATATACTTCATCTCACTCTCTTTCATTCCCATTCTCGTCATTTCCTGAGTTCCCAGCCTCATTCCGGAGGGATTGCTGCTGTTTTCTACGGGATCCCACGGCAAAAGATTTTTGTTCGTGATTATATTTGCCTCTTCGAGTGTCTCGGCGGCCCATTTTCCTATATATTTCTTGAAGTCCAAAACTATCTGATGACTTTTTGTGAATCCCTTATTTTCTGCTGCTACTGCAAATCCGTTTTCTGTCATCGCCTCTCCGAGTTTCTGAGCATTTTTAATCGTCTGTTTTGCATAATCTTCTCCATATTCCAGCATTTCATACGCCGTAATGGCTTTTCCTGCTACGTGGTGTAAGTGATGATTCGACATGCATCCAGGAAATATTGCCCATTGAACATTCGCCATATTTTCTTGATCCAGGTTTTTAGTCATCAGTACACCCCCCTGCGGGCCCGGAAATGTTTTGTGCGTTGAGGCTGTCATTACCCCGGCGCCTTCTTTAAACGGATCTTGAAACTGTTTCCCGGCTATGAGTCCCAGGACGTGAGCGGCATCGTACACTACGATCGCATCCGAGTTTTCTACGATCTCTTTGACAGGATGAGGAAACAAGAAAACAGAAGCACCAAAGAGAATCAGCTTGGGATTTACTTCATTTATAAGTTTTATAGTCTTGTCTGTGTCTATATTCATCTCTTCTTCATCATAAGGAAACTCAACAACATTCAATCCTCGTAATCCAGCCGCTCCAAACTTGGCATGTGTTATATGGCCCCCATCACTAGTATCCAGGGATATTATTGTATCCCCCGGTCTTGTCAAACCAAAAAACATGGAAATATTTGCTACGGCTCCAGAAACAGGTCTTAGATCTACGTAATCTGCGTTAAACAATTTGTAAAACGCTGAGTTTCCAAGAAGTTCTACCTCATCTATATATTTGCATCCCTGGTAGTATCTTTGTTTTGGCCAGCCTTCAGCGTATTTGTGCATAAAACCTGATGCTATAGCTTTCTTAGCAGCCGGAGATGTTATATTCTCGCTGGCTATTAGATTTATAGTATGTTTCCTCCAGTTTTCCTGTTTTTTTATATAATCTTTTATCTTTTCAAAACTCATGAGATCACCTGAGATATTATAGTTTTTGTGTATTAAAAGATTTTGGATATAGAAAAATAAAAAGAGGTATAACCTCTCTAAAAAAATACTTAGCTTAGTTTTCCGTCCAAGAAATCCTGGTAACCTTGAAGATCCAATAATCCATGTCCGCTGAGGTTAAAGGCTATCGTTTTGTCTTCTTTTTTCAAGGCTTCATCTATTGCAGCTTTTATGGCATATGCGGATTCCGGGGCGGGAATTATTCCTTCAGTTTTGGCAAAAATCAAGGCAGCTTCGAATACTTCCTTCTGTTCGTATGTCTTAGGTTTTATGAATCCTTCTTTCACCAATAAACTTATCAATGGTGCCATGCCGTGATACCTGAGTCCTCCTGCGTGCAGTCTTGGAACTTGAAAATCTTTCCCCAGTGTAAACATTTTTAACAGAGGAGTCATTCCTGCTGTGTCGCCATAGTCATATCTGTAATCTCCTTTTGTGATCGTGGGCACAGGTTTAGGTTCAACAGCTATGAATTCCTTTCCATCATTGAAAAATGGGAACATAAAACCAGCAAAGTTCGACCCACCGCCCACACATCCTATGAGCGTATCGGGATTTTCTTCAATTTCTTTGAACTGCTCCTTAACTTCCTGACCTATTACAGTCTGGTGCATTAGTACGTGGTTTAAAACACTTCCCAAACAGTATTTAGCATTTTCATCTTCCAGAACTAACTCCAGGGCTTCGCTTATTGCTATCCCCAATGTTCCAGGGTGATCTCCATCTTTTTTTAAAATTTCCTTTCCGAATTTTGTAACTGTACTTGGGGAAGGATAGATCTTAGCTCCAAATGTCTCTATTATAGTTTTTCTGTACGGTTTTTGAAAATAGCTAGATCTGACCATAAAGACTTTCAGATCTATATCGAAGAAGCAGCATGCTAAAGCCAGTGCCGATCCCCATTGTCCCGCTCCTGTTTCCGTAGTAATCTTTTCCACACCTTCTTTTTTGTTATAGTATGCCTGTGCCAGCGCTGTGTTTATCTTATGGCTGCCCGTTGCCGTGTACGCTTCTGCTTTATAATATATCTTTGTAGGTGTTTTTAAAAATTTCTCAAGGTTCTTTGCTCTTTTTAAAGGTGTTGGCCTTCCTATTTTCTCATACGCTTCCAAAACATCTTTCGGAATTTTTATATATTTTTCTTTACTCATTTCTTGTTTCACGAGTTCCTTGGCAAATATTACCTCAAGATCCTTGGGATTTATAGGATCCTTTGTTATTGGATTCAATGGAGGATCCAAGTCTCTTGGTAAATCAGCTAGTATATTATACCATTTTTTTGGTAATTCCATAATATCACCTCTTTAAATTATTATTTAATCTAAAAATTCAATCTAAAAGAATAAAGCGAATCAACGCCATAAGAAAAGTATCTTTGAGCTGAAGTATGCTACCTTAATTCTTCCAAAAATATTCACCGGTTTCTAGCCCAATTTTCATAAAGTGTAAAAGCATGGTTTATTTAAATAGCTTTCTATTGTAGAGTACGAAAAACTTTTAAACAGTAATCTCCAAGATCATATTGTGCCGCGGTCGCCTAGCCCGGGAGGGCGCCAGACTGAAGATCTGGTATCTCGCCGGTTCAAATCCGGCCCGCGGCATCAACCTTTTCTTTTTTTCGGGCGCATTTTTTGAAGAAAAAGGTGCGTGTAAAGTGGTCTTCTAACTAGTGTTAATTTTTTAGATAGAAAAGATTTTTAAATATCTTTTGGTATAAGTGCATAAGATAACAGAGAGCTATGAGGCAAATAAATGAGTGATGAAGAGAGATCAAAAGATCAACTTATAAAGGAGTCACGTCAAAGAATTGAAGAATTGGAAAAATTAGAGACTGAGCATAACAGGGTAGAGGAGGCGCTCAGAGAATCTGAAAGGGAATTGTCAGCTATTTTTAATAGCACAAAAGATGGAGTATTATTACTGGACAGAACAGGCAAAATCATTAAAATGAATAAAGAAATTGCTGAAATTGGGGGATATGCTGGAAAAGATGTCATTGGAAAACGTTTTAACACTTTAAAATTTTTTACTTCAAAGAGTTTATCAAAGATGACAGTTGCCCTTGCTAAAGTAATGGTGTACATTGAAGTCCCTCCGTTTGAAGTTGAATTAAAAACAAAAGACGGCAAAAAATTATATCTCGAAATTTACGTTTCTCCAGTGGAAGAAAATGGAGAGATTGTTGGGAGTATAAGTATCCTAAGAGATATAACTAAGCGCAAGCGGGCAGAGGAAATGTTGAAAGTATCGGAAGAAAAGTATAGGGATTTATTTGAAAATGCCTATGACGTAATTTGGACTGCTGATGCAAGAGGAAGGTACACGTCGATAAATAAAATGTTCGAGAAAAGTCTTGGATATAAGAGGGGGGAGTTGATTGGGAAACAGTCGTTGAAACTTGTGGCTGAAGAAGATCGAGAAAAATCGGTACAAATATATGAAAAAACTTTGGATGGAGAACTACAGTCATACGAATTGAAAATCAAGACAAAAAATGGGAATACAAGGATCTTTACGTTGAGGACGAGGCCAATTCTAGAAAATGAGGCAATTATTGGCGTTCAAGGAATTGCAAGAGATATTACCGAGCGTAAAAAAGCAGAGCAACAAAGAGAAAAAGCACGAAAGGAAGCAGAGTTCTATGCAGATGTCCTGGCACATGATATAGGAAACATCAATCAGATTACCTTAGGATATCTATATCTCCTCCAGAGAGCGAGAGATAAGAAAACAAAAGAAAAAAATGTGGATAGTATAAGAAAATCCGTAATGAAATCAGGTATACTCACAGGACGTATAAAGGCATTGAAGGAAATAGAAGACACAAAAACAGAGAAGTTCGATCTGAATAAATCTATAGAGCGATCCATAGAGAAAATAAAAGCGTACTTTGATAAAGAAATAAAAGTAAATCTTGACATGAATAAGCACTATTATGTCAAAGCTAACGATTTTCTTGATAAAGTGTTCTTCAACATTCTTGAAAATTCTGTAGAGTTCACTTTTCAGGATAAAGTAATTATAGATATAAAAACGGAAGAAAAAGATGGCTTTTGTAATATACATATACACGATAATAGTTTTGGAATTTCAAAGGAAAAAAGAGAAGATATCCTTGAGAATCTTGAAACATTATCAAAAAGAACGGGGATGGGACTGTATCTCGTAAAAAAAATTCTCGAGAGATTCAACGGAAAATTCGATATAATGGATGTAGAAAAAGGAACAGAGATAGTTGTTACTCTCCCGGTGATAAATGGAGTTTCCACCAGGAACGTACATCCTCAACGGAGCCATAAACAAATGGAGGCGGCGATGAGATGAGAATACTAATAATTGATGACGAAAATGTTGTATCAAAAGAAAACACTTTCCATTCCAATATCAGATTATCTCTTTTTTTTATCGGTGAAAACATCCACATTTGTAATTTTTCTTTCTGATTCTCGGACTATATTTTCTAACGCTTCGGCTCCTTCTTCTATTACATCTTTCTCCATATATACCGATTCAGAAGGAAGCCCAGATTCCATGAGGATACCACCTTCACAATCCCCATGGCATACATGGATAACTCCACTGAACTCATCTTTCTGAAGTTTTTTCATTAGTTTCCTTATGTCTATGAACTCAGTGGTGAGATTTTTATACAAAAGTTCATTTTCAATAGAAAACAAGATCATCTTAACAAAGTTTTCTTTCATCTCATAAACACTGAATACAGCACCTACCCTCACCAGATCAAATACAACACTATTCTTATCCGTGATACGCACATCCGGGTCAATTCTCAGTACTTTCACAACTTTGCCAGAGTTGTAGAGCAGAATATCTTTACTATTTTTAAGCTTGACTTCAATAAATCCAGTAAGCTTCTTTTCTTTCATTTCGAGTATCAATTCCTCTATTCTGACATAGTTTGATTTTAGATTCTGAACTAAAGGTTTATTCCTCAGAAGGAGCATTATCACCACTCTCTTTTAAAAGATATAAAAGATCCTCTTTTTCTAAAATTTTCATCATGTATTTCTTATCTACATTCCGGATACCGAGATCTTCTATCATTTCTTCTCTATTTTTACCCCCCTCTATCCCACTTATAAGCTTATACCATCTGATTCTCAATTGAAGCTCCTCATTTTCCAGTTCTTCTACACTGTAATCAAATGTTTCGTCGATGGATTTTAGGTTCTTTTTTCCTAACTTATTATCATAAACGACAAAAATTAATTTACCCTCTGAAAATAGTATTTCTCCTCTCTCAAGTTTAAGACTACCTGTAAAACGATCTTTTAGGAGAGACTCAATAATATCTTTTAAGTTTCCTCTTCTGTATTTCACTTTCATATTTTTCATTTTCACCATGTTTATTACAATGTACCTATTTAAATTTTTCGTATTCCTCTATATATAATCTATAAAAAATTTTTAATCAATTTTAATTTTTGAATTTTCTTTAAAAAGCTTTGAGTATCAATGAATACATCATACTTTTATCAAAATATTGATCTCGAATTAGATACAGTAAATAAGTATTTTCATATTTTTGAACTTTGTAAATATTCCATCTATCTAATGTTTCATATAACAAATCGTATCCTCTCTGTTGGATTATACCGAAAGCTTTAAATACTCTTAGATTAGAAATCTCACAGAATAAAAAAAATAAGAGGTGAAATAAATGGCTATAATAGCAAAGGCTTCGGTAGATAAGCTTATTAGAAAAGCAGGTGCGGAAAGAGTTAGTGAAGACGCATCAAAGGAATTAGCGAAAATATTGGAGCAGGAGGGTATTGACCTTGCAAGAGAGGCTGTATCCCTCGCTGAACACGCAGGAAGAAAGACTGTGAAAAAAGAAGACGTTGTTCTGGCAGTAAAGAGATAAGATTCTCTCTTTTTCTTTTTTATTTTTTCGAACAGAAGATATTTATTATCAACCCTATACTATTTTAATAATGAGCATTGAGAAGATCCTGACCGAGGGCGAAAAGCATAATATAGAGTTCAAATCCTATCTGAATGGAGGCCATCTTTCTAAGGAAAGGAAGCAGAGGCTGGTTTCTCAGATGAAGTTTAGACTAGAAAGAGGAAACGGTACTGCATATTATATTATAGGCGTTTATGATGATGGAAATGTTTGTAGTTTGACAGAAAAGAAGTTTTTGGAAACTTTAAACGTTATAAAGGAGATTTCAAAGGAAGTGGGAGCAGAAATAAAAAGAGTGGAGAGATTTGATAAAAATGGCGTTTTTGCAAGGATTACAATAGAGAATAATCATAATATGCGGAATAAAAGTCATGTAGTGATCGGAACAATAGGACATGTAGATCACGGAAAATCTACGCTTATTGGCAGTCTGATAACAGATCAGGAAGATGACGGATCAGGAAAAACTAGAATATTTCTGGATTTTCTGCCGCATGAAATAGAAAGAGGATTGACTGCCGAGATAGCTTATGCCGTTTACGGTTTTGATGAAAAAGGGAATCCAATGAAGCTCAGAAATCCGCTAAATAAAAAAGAAGTTGCTGAAGTTGTGGATAAAGCGGGAAGGTTAATCTCGTTCGTTGACTGTCCTGGGCATGCACCATGGCTCAGAACGACGATAAGGGGCATTTTAGGTCAGAAAGTTGATTATGCACTTCTGGTAATAGATGCTTCTGAAGGTGCGACCTCGATAACTAAGGAGCACATGGGGATAGCAATAGCTATGGATATGCCCATGATAATAGCTCTCACAAAAATGGACAAGGTAAACAACGAGGAATCAAAAAATGTAGAGGAAAATCTGAGTATTTTGTTAAAAAAGTTAGGTAGAGTGCCGTACAAAATAAAAAATCCCAATATAAACATAGAGAATGAAAAAATTGTTCCTATAGTAAAATGTTCAGCTGTTACAAAAGAGGGATTTGATCTTCTAGATAAGCTCCTTTTTAACCTTCCAGACAGATTCAAGAAGCCTGAAACATTAGAAAAACCGTTTTTGATGTACATAGACAAAGTTTATTCTATAAAAGGTGTGGGAACTGTGGTTACCGGGAGAGTGATGCAGGGAGTCGTAGAAAACAATAGAGATCTTTATTTAGGACCTTTTGAAGAGGGATACAGAAAAATAAAGGGACAGACAATAATGGAGCATTATCATTATCTAAATAAAGCTGAGGTTGGGGACGTTATAGGGATAGCATTGAAGAATGTAAAAAAAGAAGAGATAAGGAGGGGCATGGTACTTGCAGAGAAAGAGGGTAGAAGAATTAGGGAGTTTATAGGAGATGTTTTCATACTCTCCCACCCGACAACAATAAAGGAAGGTTACGAGCCGGTATTGCACCTGGAAACTATCTCTGAGAGTGTACGATTTGAAGAGATATATGGGAAAGAGTATCTCAGTGTAGGGGATCGTGCTAAAGTGAGGATGAGATTTAAATACAATTCGTACCATATAGAAGAAGGAGAAAAATTTATTTTTAGAGAAGGAAGATCAAAAGGAATAGGAGGAGTTGAAAAAGTTCTGCAGGTGAAAAAATGGATAGAATAGTAGTGGATAAGGAGTTAAGTTTATTATCTTCTGATGATTACGTGTTTGTAGGTAGAAAATCGAGTGTTTTTAGGAAATATAGAGAGAGAGCTGGGATGTATATCGGGAAAGTTGCAGAGATCCCTGAAAACAGTGATTATTTTGGAAAAAGAGTATTTGTGGATTCTATATCACCTCACGCTATATTCATCTGCGGAATGAGAGGATCAGGCAAATCCTATACTTTAGGAGTAATAGCGGAAGAGATCGCATTGAAAAATGACGCTGTTGGCGTGATAGTTATAGATCCGATGGGGATCTTCTGGTCGATGAAACAAAAAAATAAAGTAGAAACTGAAAAACTTACTCTTGAGGAATGGGGACTTACTCCGCAGGGCATAAAATCTGTGAGGGTTTTTATTCCAAAGGGACAGACAAAGGAGGCTCCCGAAGAAACATGGGATAAAATTTTTACGATAAGACCATCTGAACTGACAGTCGAGGACTGGTGTCTCACTTTTGATGTTGATCGTTTTGATGTCATGGGAATACTCCTGGACAGAACTATAGAATGTCTCAAAAATGGTTATGTGACAAAAAAAGGTAAGTTTGTAGAAGGAAAAGCGAAGGGTTACAGTGTAGAGGCCATGGTGCATGTAATAGAAGATGAAAAATCCATTCTTTCTCATGAAAAAGGATTTAAGAGTGCTACAAGGAGAGCTCTGATAGCGAGATTAAAAGGCGCAAAGAACTGGGGGATATTTGATGAGAGAGGAACAGAGTTGAAAGATCTATCGAAAAGAGGCCAGATCTCAGTTATAGACATATCATTTTTAGAGGATAACGTCAGGGCTCTTGTAGTTGGAATCCTTGCGAGGAACATTTTAAATACGAGAAAGATAGTTTCGAGGCAGGAAGCCTCTGGCATGTTATCAAGCATGATAGGAGGCATTCCAGTTACGTGGCTCCTGATTGATGAGGCACACATATTAGTTCCGGGTGGAGGAAGAAAAACAGCAGCATCTGATGCTCTGTTGGAGTATGTGAGACAGGGGAGGCAGCCCGGTTGTTCAATAGTTCTTGCCACACAGCAGCCTTCTGCAGTGGATTCCAGAATTCTTTCCCAGACGGATATTCTTTTTTGTCATAAATTAGTATATGGCGATGATATAAATGCCGTTGTGAGGAGAATGCCCTCAGAAATGCCACGGATGTTTAAAAACAGGGAATTTATCCAGAATTTGCCTATAGGTATGGCTGTTATAGGTGATAAGCAGGAAGAGACGTCAAGATCCTTTTTATCATCTATAAGACCAAGAATTTCACAGCATGAGGGCAGAGAGAGACAGCCCATCTTTGAGATAGATCCAGATGTCATGAAAGAAAATGTAAAAAACATAATCTGTGAGAAATATAAAAAGGAGAGCAAAGATGCACTTGAAAAGATAGTGCAGATGGTGAATGAGGACTATAATTTAAATTTTCATCTTGAAGATATTTTACAGGAACTCAGGGAAGAAAAGAGAATAGAAGATAAAGAGGAAATAATGGTAGATAGAGAAACAAAGAAGCATGCAATAGAAGAATTTACAGAGATCGTAGAAATTCCTAAGGAAAAAGAGATAAAACCCAAAGTAGAACCAAAATTGAAGGAACTTAATTTCAGGAAAGCTTTGGTAATCTATGGGGATGTAGATAGAGAAAAGATCTATGAGGTAGCTAACAAAAACAGGAAAAAAAGACTTTTTAAAGAGGGAGAAAAACTAGACACGTGTCATAAATTATATTATCC
>DAOVEQ010000089.1 GCA_030668905.1 Thermococci archaeon | reverse complement strand
ATATAGCAGAACTGTTTAAAAAGGTGCTTCTGGATAAAAAGGATCCGAAAGAAATAAGAAAAGAAGTTTCAGAGTTCAGGGGAGATTATCAAGAGGTACATTATGGATTTAAATGGTGATTTTTATCTCTTTACAGAGTTGATAAAACAATGAAATATAAAATAATCCATGATCCAGTTCACGGGAGTATAAAGGTAAAAGGAGTAATCCTGGAACTTCTGCATTCTCATGAACTCCAGCGACTGAGAGATATAAAACAGTTGGGGTTAACTAATCTCGTATTTCCAGGAGCTAACCACACAAGGTTTGAGCATTCTCTTGGCGTTTATTATCTCACAAACAAGATCTGTGCAGAATTAAATATCGAGAAAGATGTATTAAATGCTGCTGCAGTTCTTCACGATTCTGGACACCTCCCCTTTTCCCATACCTTTGAGTATCTATCAAGAATTTATCTTAAAAAGGATCATGTTGATCTCGCGTGCGAAAATATTTTAAAACTTGAAGATCTGCTTGAAAAGTACAATATAAATCCGAAAGAAGTTATAAGGGTCATAAAATGCGAGGAGGAGGGATACAAATCTCAGATAATATCCGGGGATTTAGATGCGGACAGGATAGATTATCTCTTGAGAGACTCGCATTACACGGGAGTTGCGCACGGGATCATAGACGTGGAAAGGATCCTAAAAACTATAGAGATCAGAAATGGTGTTTTAGGAATAAATAAGAAGGGTGTTCTGGCTGTTGAAGGCATGCTTATAGCAAGAGATTTGATGTATACTTCTGTGTATTTCCATAAAACAGCGAGAATTTGTGAAAATATGCTTGGAAGAGCTGTAGAAAGCATTCTGAAAGACAAAAAAATTGAAGAAATAGTAAAAATGACAGACTCCGAGCTTTTGTGTGTCTTGAAAGACTCTGAAGGATTTTCGAAAGACATCTATAGAAGATTAAAATATAGAGATCTGTTCAAAGTCGTGGCATATATAGATCTAGATTCAGATTTTGAAAAGAGAAAAGAGTTAGAAAGAGAAATCTGTGAAAAGGCAAAGATCCCTGAAAATTACTGTATTGTGGATATTCCCAGCTTTAAAAATCCAGAAAAGTTAGAGATAAAGGTCTTTGATGAAGAAATCAAAAATTTTGAAGAATACATGATTTTAAAGAAGTCAAAACCTATAAAATACCCCACAATAGTTTCTACCCCCAAAAAATACATAGAAAAAGTTAAAAGAGTTGTAAAAGATTATGAAAAAAATACTTGATTATTATGGAGTTAAGATGGATCTAAGTGATTATAAACTCATGAAAATAGAAAAAGAACTTTATATTGTTAAAAAAGATATGGTTCCATTCTTAAAAGGAGAAGTAAAAGCTGCAGGACTGAAAGTGAAGGATTCTGAAATATCTCTAGAGTTTGCCTTCAAAATAGCCAGATATGCTACAAAAAATAAAGTCATAATTAATGAAAGGGGAGAGACTCTCTTTTTATACGGAAGAGATATTTTTAGAAACAACATAATAAGAGGAGATCTAAAAAAAGGTAAAAAGTTAACTTTGAACTCTAAAAATGAATGTCTGGGCATAGGATTCTGGGATGGAAAGATTTTAAAGAACGTAAAAGACAGAGGGATGTTCTTAAGAGTTCTGGATTAAAATTTTTTTCTTCCCATCGCTTTTACAAGCCCCATGAAAATGGGGGAAGGTCTCTCTACCCTCGAAGTAAACTCGGGATGGTACTGTGTTCCTATGAAGAAAGGGTGCCCCTCGAGCTCCAGAACTTCCATTCTTCCATCTTCAGATTTGCCTGTGAAGTTTACTCCATTTTTTGTGAGCATATCTATATGTTCTGGATTTACCTCATACCTGTGTCTGTGTCTCTCGTATATTTCCCTGGATTTATATAAATTATATACCGTGCTTTTTTCGTCCAAAATTATTTTATATGCTCCCAACCTCATAGTTCCTCCCATATTTTTTATTTTTTTCTGTTCTGGCAAAAGATCTATTACTGGCTCGTTGGTATCGGCAAACTCTGTCGAGTTTGCATTTTTTAATCCTACACTTCTGGCATACTCTATTGTTGCAAGCTGAAATCCCAGGCATATCCCTAAGAAAGGTATTTTCTTCTCTCTTGCATGGGTTATCGCTTTTATTTTTTCCTCTGTCCCCCTAACACCAAATCCTCCGGGGACTAAAATACCGTCAACATCCCCAAGATCTTCCTTTTTAATACTCTCTGATTCCAGCCACTTTACATTTACATTTATTCCGGTATAATAAGAGCAGTGCACCAATGCTTCTCTGATACTTATATAGGAATCATGAAGATCCATATACTTTCCTACCAATGCCAGAGTAACATCTTTATCACATTTTCTTGAGATTATTGATCTCCACCTCTTTAGGTCAGGAGTTCTTCTGAGACCGAATTTGTCCACTACCTTCTCTCCTATCTTCTGCTCATTCAACAAAAGAGGTACTTTATATATATCATCGACATCATGATTACTTATGACATGGTCCTCACTAACGTTGCAGAACTGTGCTATTTTTCTTTTCGTTTTCTCCTGAAGTTTGCTCTTGGACCTGCATACTATAATGTGAGGCGATATCCCTGTTTCCATGAGCTTCTTTACAGAGTGTTGTGTTGGTTTTGTTTTCTGCTCTCCTACAACATCAAGAATTGGAACAAGTGTTACATGAACGAAAACAACGTCTTCCTCCCATGATAGTTGTCTGGATGCTTCCAAAAATGGCATGCTTTCTATGTCTCCCACTGTTCCTCCTACCTCAATGACCGTGAAATCATATTTCTCCCCCACGCTCCTTATCTCTGACTTTATCTCGTCTGTAAGGTGAGGTATGGGCTGAACAGTTTTTCCCAGATAATCTCCTCTCCTTTCTTTTTCAATGACTCTTTTGTATATCTTTCCTGTGGTTATATTATGATCTCTCGTAAGATCAACATTCAAGAACCTCTCATAATTTCCCAAATCAAGATCCACTTCTCCTCCGTCATGCAGAACAAAAACTTCTCCGTGTTCAAAAGGACTCATCGTTCCTGCATCCACATTTAGATACGGATCTATTTTGATTACTGTAACTTTGTACCCCATGCTCTGAAGAATTTTGGCAATGGAAGCTGTTGTAACTCCTTTCCCCAAACCTGAAAGTACTCCACCTGTAACAATTATGTATCTCATGTGAAGAATAATCCGTACTACTTTATAAGGTTTAGGTTTTGGTGCATTCATTGTACTCCAGCCTTGTTGAATATTTGATTTCAACGAACTGACACAAGGTTTAAAAATAAAAGAGGGAATGTAAAAATGATAATCGAATATAAACGAGATAAATTTGTGAGGTAATGAGGTATGACTGAAGAAATAAAAATTTTTGGAACATCTGCAGAAAAAGGAAGATGGATCTTCGTTGCACTTGGATTAACAATAAATCTGTGTCTTGGCAGTGTCTATTCATGGAGTGTTTTCAGAAAGCCATTGGAACAGTTATTCAGTGCGGGCGCAACTGAAAGCGGATTGCCATATATGTTCTTCTTAGCATTTTTTGCAATATTAATGCCAATAGCAGGAGGGCCCTTGGATAAATACGGACCTAGAGTCATAACTATATTGGGGGGAGTAACAGTTGGTTTTGGCTGGATATTGGCCAGTTTTGCATCAAGTATGACTATGTTAGCTGTGAGTTATGGTATAATCGCTGGAGGAGGAGTAGGTATAACATATGGGGGACCAATTGCGGTATCAACGAGATGGTTTCCAGATAAAAAAGGCTTGGCAGTTGGTCTGACATTAGTAGGTTTTGGACTATCTCCATTCATAACTGCACCTTTGGCCAGAATGTTTATTGATTTATACGGTCCTCTTCAGACATTTGGAATTTTCGGAGCGGTCTTCCTCGTGCTCATTGTTTTATTAGCAATTCCCCTGAAGTTTCCATCTGCTGAATGGAAGCCCGCCGGGTGGACCCCATCTAAAGCGGCCATTACTACCGTAGATATGGATACTTCTAAAATGCTGAAAACTCCAACCTTCTATGGATTGTGGTTGTGTTATACAATTGGAACATTGGGTGGGCTCATGGCAATAGGTATATCAAGTCCAGTCGGACAGGAAATTATTAAACTGGCTCCACAAACAGCGGCAATAACAATCTCGATCTTTGCTGTATTCAATGGGATAGGAAGACCTATATTCGGCTGGCTTACTGATAGACTCACCCCGAGACATTCAGCGGTAATATCCTTTGTTATAATATTTTTGGCTTCAATAGGGATGTTAAATGCCGGCGAAACAAAAATTGTTTTATACATACTGTGTTTCTGTTGCTTCTGGTTGTGTCTGGGTGGATGGTTAGCAATAGCTCCTACTTCTACAGCAATATTCTTTGGAACTAAACACTATGGTAAAAACTATGGTATAATGTTTACCGCATATGGTGCAGGCGCAATATTAGGAGGATTAATATCTGGAAGAATTAGAGATATATTTGGAAGCTACATCTATACTTTCTATCCAACAGCTGTACTCGCTGTTATCGGAATAGTAATTGCAATCTTTCTATTAAAATCATCCAAAAAGGATACAAATAGCATTAATTGAACAGAAATAGAACTTGAGTAATTTTTTGTACGAAAAATTTCTCTTTTCTTTTTTATGTCACCAAAAACACTATCCCTATCAAAATAAAAACAATCCCTCCTATCTTCGATAATATTCTTTCATTAATCTTTGTTGATATGAACTTTCCGAGGTATATCGCCATTATAGATAGGAGAGTTAAAGATATCATGATGCCGATGAGAACAAGAATCGGATTATATCTCGCTGCAAAGAGTCCTGACGCTATCTGAGTCTTATCTCCCAACTCAGCTGCAAAAATTAAGGTAAATCCCGAGTAAAATGGTTTCTTCAGATCATGACTCTTTTTTTCTCGTCTTACGTGTATGAACGCTATTAAACCAAAGAGTATAAATATCACTCCAGAGATTGTTTTAATGAGATTTATAGGCAGTACTCCTGTTATGTAATCTCCTGCCAGAACTGCTACTCCGTCTGCAAGAAGAAAAGCCAGTATTATACCTGATAACAACTTGAGATGCTCTTTTGTTTTTGTCGAGAGGAGAAAAATCGCGATCTGTGTTTTATCCCCTAACTCTGCAATTCCAATAACTATCATGGGGATAAGCA
>DAOVEQ010000098.1 GCA_030668905.1 Thermococci archaeon | reverse complement strand
TCCATAGTTTTGGAGCATTCCAGTCTCTTTCTCCCCAGCTGTGATCTCTCTCGCTGAATCCTGAAATATTATATTTTTCAGAATCGACCATGATCTCGCCTTTCATAAGTCCTATCTGCTCGTAATGATCTTCGCAAACTATCCTAGCTATTCCAAATTTTTCCCTGTCCACGCACTCCAGGTAACTGAATTCCCTGTTTATCTTTGAGTAAGTAAGGTTTAAATCTATATCTCTGATTTTACCATCTCTCATGGCTGTCATTTTGCCAGAAAAAATAATGTTCCATCCGGGAAAAAACTCAAGAGATCCTGTCTTTATCTTTTCGGGAACTTCAGAGACCTCTATTTTTTTGTTAAATGCCAGTATCTCGTTTTTATAAAACAAGAAAAGGTAGCCAACTCCTTCTTTTATATTCGGCTTGAATCCTATCCTGGTGAATCCCCCTATATCTTTATCGGGATCGTAAAAATTGAAATAATAACTCTCGTTCCATTCTTTCAGGTTTTTAGATTTATGTCTTAACTGTTCCACAGAATCACCTCAGATAAACTTTGCCTAAATTACCGTCTAAAACTACGTTGTCTCCATCTTTCAGGAACTTCATTGCACTTTTTATTCCAGTCACTGCCGGGATTCCATACTCGCGCGAAACGACAGCACCATGTGAAAGTATCCCTCCAGTTTCTGTTATCAAGCCCCCTATCTTTAAAAATACGGGGGTCCAGCCCGGATCTGTGCATGTTGCTACCATTATCTCATCTTTTCGGATTTTGTGAAGTTCGTGAATGTCCCTAATCAGTCTTATCTTTCCTTCTGCAACACCGGGACTTGAGGCAACGCCGATAAACTCTTTTTCATAATCAAACTCCTCGTCAAACTCCATATCCCCCTGCAAGAACATTGGAGGTAGTTTATGTTCATACTCCTTAAATTCTTCTTTTCTTTTTTCCAATAATTCCTGATCAGCCTTTCCATTTTTTACAGCATCAAAAACTTCTTCTTTGAATAAAAAGAATACATCTTTTTTGTCCTCCAGAATTCCTCTTTCTTCCAGTCTTTTTCCGATTTCCAGGAATATTTTTCTGAACCTGAAATTCTGATGATCCAGGAAAAACCTCTGGTTTTCTCTGAATGCTATGTATTTTTGAGCATAGAAGAGTATAATTTTGAAAATCTGCTTTTTTATAAATCCGAATTTTTGTTTTTCTATTTTTTCAAGAACTTTTTTTGTAAGCTCTTCTCTTTCTTTCCTTTTTTCGACTTCTATTTTTTCTACGTCTCTGTCATTCTCTAAAAGAGAGTTCACAATGTCTAAAACCAAATCAGGTTTCTCAGCCCATCTTGGGAAGATAATGTCCCTGGAGTATGATCTGTGACCATATTTTTCTAAAAACTCTTCAAACTCCTTTTCAAAAATTTCATCTCTTTCCTTCTTGATTTTAACGAGGTCGAACAATGCAAGATTAGTTTCTGTGGCCTTGTTTTTTGGAAGGCCGGAAACAAGGATATTGTGCGTTCTATCAGGATCTTCACGGTACCAGTCTATTATGAATTTCTTTAAGATCATGTTCATACCCATATTATGAGTAGCTATCCCCCACCTGACCAGTCTGTAATGCTTCAGACATATATCGTATAAATATCTATATTTTTCTAAAATTTCAGAGTCATTTAGAGTCTTTAGATCTATTTTATCGAATTTTTTAAGCTTTCTCAAGTATTCTTCCGAAAATTTATTATATTTTTTATAGGTATTACAGATTACTCCATCCCAATCAAAGACAGCGATCCTTGATTCTGCAAGAAGTCTTTTCAGGGCATTGAACGGAAGTTCTTTCATTTCTTCTCTTTCATGTTCGGGAAAATAATCTAGAAGCTCTTTCACTCTGGAAAATTTTGGATTGTACTTGAAAACATCTCTGAGAACTCTTGTGTTAAAATATGCATGGGCTTTATGATACCTCAAAAGTTTGACGCCCTCAAGTTCATCGTACCCCATTATTCTGTTTCCTTCTTGATTTACGTAAACATCCAGGAACTCTCCAAGAAGCGAGAAAAACAGAGGGGATGTTACACCCGTCCAGTAATCATCACTGTACCCTCTAGTCCAGACATCTTCTTTTTTTGTGGTAATATCCCTGGACTGGAATATGTATATCTCGTTTTTATAGATACCAAATTCAATGTCCTGCGGTTTTTGGAAGAGTTTTTCTATCTTAATTGATGTTTCACCTATTTTTTTCAGCGCCTCTCCATCCAAACACTCTATTTTTTTAGCTTTAACTCTTTCTGTTCCTGTTTCGGCAAGTACAACTTTGTACTCTTTTGCTCCGATCTCCTTTTTTTTAAGATTTAAATTCGGATCCAGTATATATCTGTCAGGATGTACTTTTCCAGATACCAGAGCTTCACCGAGTCCAAAAACAGCCTCTATTACAATCTCATCCTCATAATTTACAGGATTTTTTGTGAATGCAACTCCAGAAACCTCGCACGGAATCACTTCTTGAATAATGACAGCTATCTTTGGCATTTTTTTAATTTTTTTGTCATGCCTGTAGGATATGGCTCTATCTGTCCACAGAGAGGCCCAGCATTTTTTTGTGGCACTTTCTAAATCCAAGGGATTTATGTACGTCTCCTGCTGCCCCGCAAAGCTTGCTTCCGGAAGATCTTCAGCCGTGGAGGAAGATCTGACCACAACATTTTTGTAATTCACAGCATTGATCTCTTCTAAAATTTCTTCAGGCATTTCGGTTTCTAAAACGATCTTTCTAATTTTTTCCGAGTTTTCTTCGATACTTTTTGTATCGTCATAATCTATAGAAGTTAATATCTCTACTATTTTGTCCTGTAAACTATTTTTTTTAAGAAATAGATCATAAGCTTCAGTGGTGATACATATCCCCTCGGGGATATTAACCCCTTCCAGTCTCATTAAATTTAAAGCTTTACCTCCTACAATTTTAATATCTGTTAAATTTTCTTGCAGAGGTACGGCGATCATATAAATCAATCTTTAAGTTTGTTTATAAATTTTATTGAAAAAATTATTTTTTAAGTTCAGCTAAAATTTCCTTGGCAACATCTATTCTTATCGTCCCTCTTTCTACCATTTTCTCGGCAACTATATCTATTGTTTCTCCTTCTGCTCCTGCCATTGCCGCAATATTCTTGGCATGAAGCTTCATATGACCTCTCTGGATACCCTCATCTGAAAGTGCTCTCAAAGCAGCTAAATTCTGGGCCAATCCAACAGAAGCAAGGATCTCTCCCAGTTCATTCGCAGTCTTGACTCCAAGTATTTTCAATGATGCTCTCGCTATCGGGTGTTTGGTAGCTCCGCCTATTATGCCGACAGCCATAGGTATCTCGATGCTTCCAGCGAGATCTCCATCTTCATTTTTTTCGTAATGAGTCAGAACTGTGTAAGACCCCTCTCTGGAGGCGTAGGCATGACATCCCGCTTCAACAGCTCTTGTGTCATTACATGTAGCAGAAACAACAGCTGTTATCCCGTTCATTACGCCTTTGTTGTGTGTAGTAGCTCTAAAAGGATCTATCTTTGCAAGAGTATAAGCCTTTAGTATCCTGTTCACAACTCTCTCTCCTCCTAATTCCCCGGCATCAAAAACAGCCCTAGCCCTCGCTAATCTATATGCCGCCAAGTTGGATATTATCCTTAATACTACATTTCCTCCAGTTATCTTTTCTAAGAACGGAGCAACTGCCTCTGCCATTGTATTTACGGCATTGGCACCCATTGCATCCCTTACATCAACAAACAAATGTACAACCACCATTTTTTCTTTTTCGAATACTCTTACCTCAATATTCTTAGCTCCTCCTCCGAATTTTATCAGGACGGGATCTTGATCATTTGCTATCTCCAATATCTCTCTCTTTTTTTCCAGAATCTGCATCTTTGCATAGTATGGTGTCTCTAAGTCACATATCTGGATCTGACCCACCATCACAGGATCCGTAGAAGATGTATGGAATCCTCCTTTTATTCTTGCGATTCTTGCAGCATTGGAGGCAGCAGCTACTACAGACGGCTCTTCTATCGCCATCGGGATAAGATAATCCTTACCGTTTATAAGAAAGTTTGTAGCAATACCAAAGGGGATCTCGTGAGTTCCAAGAACATTCTCGATCATTCTGTTTGCAGTTTCAAAATCCAAAGCTCTTCCCTTTATAGCATCAATATCTTCATTATTAAGATCTGCGAACTCTTTTACTATCTTCATCCTCTCTTCCTGAGTCATTTTATAGAATCCTGAAATCCTGGAGTTCATGAGATCACTCTGCCAAAATGAACTTATACCCGTAGTTTATTATGCCAGCGTCTCCGTCTTCACTTATTTTTCTGAATACCATTCTTACTTTTTTTCCAATATCTACTTCATCTATCTCACAATCAGTTAACTGCGACATTATTAAGGGTCCATTTTTAAGTTTGATCAATGCTATTGCATACGGGGTCTGAACATCAAACTCTGGAGGAGCAGTTCTAATTATTGTATAACTAAAAATTTCGCCCTCTTCCTCAAGCTTTACATCTTTTATATTTCCTGACCTTCTACATCTTGGGCATATTTCCCTCGGGGGGAAGAATGTTTCATTACATTTTTCACAGTAACTTCCTATGAGCCTGTATCTGTAAGGGATTTCTCTCCAAAATCT
>DAOVEQ010000142.1 GCA_030668905.1 Thermococci archaeon | reverse complement strand
GTGATACTCATCAATCCCCCCATTCCCTGAATGACCTGATCAAATCCCGGTCTTAATTTATAGGGGCCAGTCTGTCCAAAACCTGAGATTGAACAGTAAACTATTTTTGGATTTACCTTTTTTATCTCTTCAAAACTTAATCCAAGCTTTTCCATGACACCGGGCCTGTTAGTTTCAATCAAAACATCTGATATTTTAACTAATTTAAAAAATATTTCCTTTCCTTTTTCACTTTTCAAATTCAACGTTATACTTTTTTTATTTCTATTCACACTCAAGAAATACGCACTTTCCCCCTCGATAAAAGGTGGTCCCCACGCTCTACTGTCATCTCCTTTCCCGGGTCTTTCTATCTTTATGACCCCCGCGCCCATATCTCCTAAAAGCATAGTACAGTAAGGACCCGCAAGTGCTCTGCTCAGGTCCAGAACCTTTATTCCTTCTAACATTATATCACCATTATTCTATCAAAGGGTATCCTATAAAAGTTTTTCGAGAAAGATATTTAATCTTTTCTCCCCAATGCTATCATATGAGCATAGGTAAAAGTATAATACCGAAGATAAAACAGATAAGATTTAAGGATAAACTATATATTTTTCCTTCTTTCGAAAACTATCCAAGAGGAAAGGTGATGTTTGGTGAGATACTATATCCGATGGACTATAATTTTAAAACAAAGAGAAAACTTGATATAAGTTTAAGGGTATGGAGAAAAAGAGTAGACATAAAGTTTGATAGTGATATATTGTCAAAAGAAGAATCAAAATCCAGTTCCTTTACTCTCTGGAAAGAAAGAAATCTTAAAAGCTTAAAAAAAATGCAAATAAATGTTAAAACATCAGAAGGATGGAAAAAACCTATATATGTTACAAAAGGAGACTCCCTGATCTTAGAAATTGTTAATGGAGATAAAATAAAATTCATTTTTGATGAATCTTCATTGAGGATAGATGAAATATAAAAAATAAATAATCATATGCTTTTTCATGTGATTGTATTTTAGTCGGAATTTTTTAAAAAAGTCCAATAATATCTATGATCAACGATAGATATTGTGGACTAACCGAAAACTATATAAATAAAAAAAACATAGAAAAAGAAGAGTTCCTAAAAGGAACTTAAGTAATTTAAAAGGAGGTTAAAAAAAATGGCAAAAGAAGAAAAGAAACTGATGGTCGTCTACGGTATAGATGACAAGCCGCCGTTAATAGAAGCGATATTTCTTGGATTTCAGCACTATCTGACAATGTTCGGGGCAACGATAATTATTCCTATAGTTATCGCTGGAGCCATGGGAATGCCGTCGCACGAAACTGGTTTGCTGATCAGTACGATGTTCTTTGTTTCAGGGATAACAACGTTGTTGCAGACCACATGGGGAAATAGGTTACCAATAGTACAAGGGGGTACCTTCTCTTTCCTGCCGCCGTTCTTTGCTATCGTGTTTTCTGCTACCCTTGCCGGAGCCGGCTGGGAGATGAAAATACAGTATGTTCAGGGTGCAGTCATTATCGGATCTTTCTTTGAAATGGCTCTAGGATTTACAGGTGCTATTGGATACATGAAGAGATACCTGGGTCCTATAACAATTGCTCCAACGATTGCATTGATCGGACTTGCTCTGTACGCTATAGGATGGCCGTGGCTTATGAATGATATATGGATCGGTGGAATTGCTTTGTTAGCATTGATAATCTTCTCTCAGTTCCTGAGCAGAAAATACAGATTGTTCCTGCTGTTCCCTGTAGTACTCTCGATATTCACGGCATGGGTAATCGCCTTTGCCACAGGGAGAGTCGACACAGAAGCATTAAGAGCCACTATGGATACTGCTCCATGGATAAGAATACCGTATCCTTTCCAGTGGGGAACACCGCAGTTCAGCGCGGCGTTTGCAGTAGGAATGCTGGCTGGGTACCTTGCTTCTATAGTTGAGTCTGTTGGGGATTACTATGCATGTGCAAGACTATCAGGCGCACCAATTCCCAGTGCAAAGAAGATAAGCAGAGGTATAGGATTTGAAGGTGTAGGCTGTCTTGTTGCTGGACTTATTGGAACAGGAAATGGGACCACATCGTACTCTGAAAACATAGGCGCGATCGGAATTACAAAGGTCGGATCGAGATACGTTGTCCAGATCGGTGGTATCGTAATGATACTTCTTGGAGCATTTGGAAAGTTCGGAGCGTTCTTCACATCGATTCCAACAGCCATTGTAGGAGCAATGTTCTGTGGACTATTCGGTATGATTGCTTCAGTCGGTCTATCCAATCTGCAGTTTTGTGATCTGAACGATTCAAGGAATTTGTTCATCATAGGATTTGCCTTCTTCATGGGACTTAGTGTACCATTCTGGGCAAAAGGTGGATGGATCTTTGCCGATGTCGGAGCCGGATATCCTGAGGGCTTCCTGCCGCCAACTGTACAGCTACCCATAAACTGGGAAGCTTCTGCTGGAGTGCTTGGGAGAACTATAGCTGAGATCCTTACTACGATAGCGGCTACGGGTATGGCTGTGGCGGCGATCATCGCAGCTGTATTAGATAATATCTTACCAGGAACAAGGGAAAGCAGAGGCCTTGCGTACTGGGAAAAGATGGCAGAAGAATAATAAATTCTCTTTTTTTTATTTTTTTAGAGATGAAATTTATGAAACTTAGATTAAAAACGAGAGATAAGATAGCAGAGGAAAAAAAAGCAAAGAAGAGAGTAGCTAGGGAAAGAAGGGAGACGATTAATAGTTTTCCAAGATCAAAAAGGGAAGAGGCTAACGCAATGCTCGATGAACTCGAATCTTTCCACAAAAATATGAATAGATGGGGGATATATAGTTTCTTTTTTATAGCATTATTCTTTGTTTCATTCGGAACTGGGTACGTGAGACTGCACATAATCTTCTGGATACTTGCTGGTATAGGGATCGTAGGATTTGCATATACAATAGGAAAAACGTTGATATGCTCGCATAGAGCCGATAATCAGAAAAAAAAGTTCCGTGCTTTTTGGCTTGAGTGTCAATCGAAAAGTAAGGGGGTAGAAGAATGAATATATGGAAAGATTATCCCTTTTTAGTCCTTGCAGGTGTTTTGCTTCTTCTCATTATCTTTTTTGCGGATATGCAGGAAAACATGTCAAAAGCTACTGAGAATATTTTTTTTATTGCCTTTCTGGGGATAATGACTGTCTATGTCTATCTCTGGAGTAAAAGAGCAAGAGAAGAGTCAGGCTTATCTAAGAAAAAACGAAGAAAAAAGGTTAAATAGACCTATAAACGGATAGTCAGGTAAGCTTTTTCTTTTGTTTTAAAACTGCTTATCTCATTGATGTTTAACTCGATCTCTTTTTTGGACATCCAGTCTAATTCTTCCACCTTCATCTTTTTTGAGATGTGGGAGTT
>DAOVEQ010000079.1 GCA_030668905.1 Thermococci archaeon | reverse complement strand
AACAGCAGGAAGCTCTCCAAAACCTTTTGTTTTTATTATGGCTATAGGTTCTATCTTTTTTACCTCGTTCCAATCGAGATTAAAACTTTCACAGAGTTCTTTATCTTTCTGAAGATCGTAAATGCCCATCCAGTCATCGGGAGCATCTGAAGGAACGCTGGTAACTATTCCTGTCCCCTTGTCAGGATCGCAGAAGGTTGAGGGCAAAATCATGATCTCTCTTTCAATTCCTGGAGCTTTCGCATACTTTCCAAGGAGTTCTTTTCCTTTTACAGTTCCTGTAACTTCGATATTTTTTTCCTGATTTTTCAGCTTTTCAGAACATTCCTTACTCATGATCCAGATCTCATTATCTACCTTAGCTTTAACATACTCTATCTCAGGATCTACCCACAAGTTTGTCTGTCCGAAAATGGTCTCTGGTCTCAGCGTCGCAGTGACTATGTATGAAACTCCAAATTCAAATTTGAGCAGTGTGAATTCCTGGGGAGTTTCTCCTTCTCCCTCAAGTCGTGCATGATCGCCCACGGGATTTTTACATTTCGTACACCAGATCACGGGATGTTTTCCTATGGCGATCAATCCTTTCTCTTTCAGTTTCTTGAACTGCCATTCGATAAATTTATTATAGTACGGGTTTAATGATGTCGTGATAAATGATCTTCTCCAGTCTATCCCGAAACCTGTGGCCTTTAAATGCTCTATCATCTTTTCCGAAAAATACTTTGTCCAGTAGACGGGATCTTTAAAGTTTTCTATTTCTTCATCGGGGATCCCCATTTTTTTTAAGTTGTTAATCTGTATTTCTTCACCTTCTGAAATTCTTTCAGCGGCGGCAACTATTGGTGTTCCCGTGCAGTGAAAAGCAAAAGGATAGACTGCATTAAAACCTTTCATTCTTTTGTATCTTGTTATTATATCGCCTCTCAGGAATGTAAACGCTCTGCCGAGATGTATGTATCCATTCATGTAAGGATACGGAAGATTGACAAAAAACTTTTTTCTATCGTCGGGGTCTGATTCAAATATCTTCGCCTTTTCCCATTTTTCCTGCCATTTTTTATCTATAGTTCTAAACATCACTAACTACCTCGCAACTTTTCAAAACTACCCGAGAAGAGTTTTCGTGTTTATGCACATAAAAAGCAATCACTTATCTTGTACATATACAAGGAGAATGTAGCAGTTATTTATAAATCTATCGGTAGTTTGGAGGGACTGTAGAGTACGGAAATTACTTCATGACACAAAGTATGACTAAACTCAACAACTTAAGTGTTTGATCAAGTTACAAAAAAATAATCGTACTCTACAAGTTTTCATAAAGATCGAAAGATTTTTAAATCTCATTATTATTTATAATAATAAAGGAATGAATATGAGAGTTATTTTTAAAGTAGGTATTGTAGTTTTGGTAATAGGCGCTCTTTTATCAGGGGTCATAGTTTTTGCCCAGCCTAAAACACTAGATATTGTAAGTAATGCTGGTCAGGTGGACCAAAAAATTGATAGGGTATATCTTGTGGATGTATATTCTGGAGATGTATTTGGTGGAGATCCACACAACGTACTCGGTCCTTCAGGCTGGAATCAGGTAGATTTTGATGATTCTTCATGGCACGATGCCATACCCACATGGAGACACAACGCATGGTGCAGTAATCCTATCTTTGATCCCCTTGTAAGTGTCGATGCAGACTGGATCTGGTACAACAACTATCCTCATATCTTGCATCACGATGTAGGCAACGGATCTACTTATCCCACAAGATGGAATGTTGATTATGATAATGGCTATTATGTTTATGGAGATTCCAATAATTTTCCTTCAGGTTTTATAGGGGCGCAGACATTATTCTCAAGAAAAAGCTTTTGCATACCTCTTAATGCCTATGACATCTCCGGAAATATAGATATAACTGTAGACAACGAATTTGAGCTTTTTATAAATGGCAATTCTATAGGTACTGGAAATAGCTGGGCAACATTATATTCTTTTGCAACTGTATTTCAAACAGGAAAAAATGTCATAGCAACAAAAAGTATAAATATCCCAGGTCCGTCTACAAACGAAACAAACCCTGCAGCCCTCATATACAAAGCTGAGGCATCGTATGAAGTTCTGGACGTAAATCTTATACCTACAGATATTTACTATTCAGATGGAAGCTTGCATGCAGTTATAGAAAATACGGGCAGTGATGACTGTCCTTCTGGTGCAGTAATTAGATTTTATGAGAATGGAACAGAGATAGGAGATCAGATACTGGGAACTGTCAATGGAGGAGGAGAGAGTACTGTTTCTATCCCATGGAGTTACATAAATGATACCGATATATGTGTTGCAGTAGATATTATAGATTGTCTTGGAGAAGAAGCAATAGTTCTGGGAGGAGAAAACGTGGGTAGAATCGATGAAACAGACGAAAATGATAATACCTTCTGCAAAACTTTGAATGCCTCCATTACAATAACAAAATCAGACTCAAGGGACCCTGTTTATCCTGATGATACTTTTATATATACTATCTACTATTTAAATGACGGCGATGACACGATCACAAATGCTGTTATTGAAGATACTCTCCCAGATGGAATAAACTATGTGTCATCAGATCCCTTGCCTACAAGTGTCATTGGAAATAGCTTAACATGGGAACTCGGGACTCTTGAACCTTTGAGTTCGGGCGAGATAAATATTTTTGTGAGAGTAGATCCCTATGTGGAAGAGGGAGAACTCACAAATATTGTTTCATTATCTTCTGACGAAATAGATGTTTCAAGTGAAGAAAAAACTATGGTAAGATCATATGGCAATATAATAAATACTATATCTCATTTATGGGGTGTTGATATCATAAATATAGGTTCTGGAGGAACTTTTGCAGTAAAAAATGGGATGAAAATAGGAGGATTAACGTTGGAAAAAGGAGAGAACGAGATACTTGTAGATGTTTATAACAAAGGTATACTGAAAGCTTACAATGTAAGATTAGAAGTTCTTAACTTGCCCTGGGCGAGAATCGAGATTTCGCCAGAAATTGCAAATATACCCAAAAGATCTATTCAGACGTATACGGTATACTTGGATATTCCAGAGTCAGCTCCGTCCGGTTTTTATGTCATAAAGATAGAAGCGAAGGGAAACTTTATCTTAGAGAGTATAGAGGTAGAGGTCGAGATTCGCTAAAACTCAAATTTATTGTTTTATAGCTCTATTGTTAAAAATCAAAATAGATACATTAAGAGAAAAGCTTAAATATAAGATATTCTATATTAATATTAGAAGTGAAGAGTTATGATAAGGAATAAAAGATGTGTTACTCCTTTAGTCGGGATAGCTCTTATAATTATTACAACTATAGTTATAGCTTTTGTAATCCAGGCTTATTTAGGATTTAGTATCTCCAGCAAGCTGAATAAAACAGGTAGGAGAGATATTCCAAACTTTATCGTAGAATCCTTCGGGGAAGGAACTGCAGGTTTTGATGGGACTTATTACGACAATATAGATTTTACAGGTACGTCAATAAATAAAATAGACCCGTCAATAAACTTTAACTGGGGTAGTGGAGCTCTAGATCCTCAAATAGGTCCAGATACATTCAGTATCGTATGGAATGCAAGTTTAAATGTTTTAACTGAGGGAGATTATACATTCAGAGTTCTAACAGACGATGGTACAAGATTATATGTTGACGGAAATCGGATAATAGATGTATGGTATAATCAGGGAGCTACGTATCATTCTTCTTCATCTGTACATCTTTCAAGCGGCTTTCATCCGTTGAAACTTGAATTCTACGAGAACTATGGTCTTGCTGTGATCAGATTGGAGTGGGATGAAGGTGGATATCATGTTATTACATCTTCAGAGTTAGCATCCATAAATTGTATATACGTAAGAAATACTGGCGAAACGATACACGATACATCGTTTGACTGGTATATTAATGACGAGCTTCAGAGTACTTCTTTAACTCTTGAGGATGAAAACGGGGACGGAATCTGGGAGAATAGTGAATTATGGAAGATATCCTATTCTGCAAACTCTGGAGATACGATAAAGATCGTTCATACTTCTTCAGGGATATCCTTTGGATTTGAAGCGCCATGAAAGTAGAAAACTATATAAACTTGTTAGGCAATAATATACATAATCTATCCTCAATAATGTAGACATCACATGTAAAATCACGTGATATGGGATATAGGGGGATAATAAAATGGATAATAAAAAGAAAAAAGAAATGGAAGACTCTGAAGAAAAATACAGATTACTGGCAAAAAGTTCTCCATTCGGTATCAGTATCATAAGCAAAGAAGGTGTATATGAGTACATCAATCCTAAATTTACGGAAATGTTTGGATATACATCAGAAGATATCACCACAGGCAAAGATTGGTTTAAAAAGGCATTTCCCGATCCAAAATACAGGAAGAAAGTTGTTGCATTATGGATAAACGATTTTAAAAAAGCAGGAATCGGTGAATCAAGACCACGTATATTCACGGTGATATGTAAGGATGGCTCAAAAAAGGAAATACAATTCATACCCGTTACTCTGAGTGATGGAAAACAGTTTGTGACTTATGAAGATATCACCGAACAAAAGAAAACAGAAGAAAAGCTTTCTACAATATACGATCTATCGAAAGAAATGACCCTGAGTTTGGATCTGGATCAGATCTCAAAAATGGTCTTGGATGCAGCAGAAAAAGTTCTGAATTTTAGTGATATTGATCTATTTTTGGTGGGTGAAGAAAAAAATGAGTTGTATTTGATAGCATCTAGAGGCTGGAAAGAACGTAAGATATATACAAGAGTTCCACTATCCGGCGAGAAAGGAATTACTGCTTACGTTGCAAGGACTGGAGAATCATTGAATATTCCAGATGTGAGAAAAGATAAAAGATATCTTGTAAGCGCTAAAGAAGTTAGATCAGAGTTATGTACGCCTATAAAGATTAAAAACAAGATTATTGGCGTTATAGACGCTGAAAGCGAAGAACTTAATGCTTTCTCAGAAGAAGATCAGAGATTGCTTGAAATCTTGGCGTCTGAGGCAGGAATTGCAATAGAAAATGCAAAACTTTATGAGAGCGTTGAAAAAAATATAAAAGAATTTTCTCTAATCCAGGATGTCGGCAACTCAATTTTATCTATACTCGACATTGATAAATTATTATCGGAAATTATAGGCAAAATAAAAGAAGCATTTCGTTACAATTTACTATCTTTGCTTTTGATCGATGAAAATAAGAATGAATTATACTTTGCTACTGCCTCTGGATATTCTAAGGAAGTTATGGAAAATTTGAGGTTTAAGATTGGGAAGGAGGGAATTGTTGGCAGAGTGGCAAAAGAAGGCAAACCACAACTGATAAATGATGTAACCAAATGCCCTTATTATATAGGAGGATTTGAAACAACAAAATCAGAGATTGCTGTACCTTTAAAAATA
>DAOVEQ010000064.1 GCA_030668905.1 Thermococci archaeon | reverse complement strand
CACTTATCGCTGCCTGAACTGTTGCAAAATCTTCTCCTGTAGTTATATTGTGCACGTGGTTCTGCGCATATACAGGTACTATCGTTGCTAAAAGAGACACCAGAAGTATCGTCGTTATTATTAAACTTTTTACCTTTTTCATAATATTCACCTATTTTTAATAACTCTACATTTTATAATTATGTGTTATATAAAAAGGTTTCGGTTCTTGTTCAAAAATTTGATAACGTCTTCATTCTTCTTCCCCTAAAAATTCCTCTATCTTTCTTATAAACTCATGAAAATCTTTAATATTTTTCTTTAATATCTCAAATGCAAGTTTGTCGTCTATTCTTCCGTACCTGTGCACAACTATATTTCTAAAGCCTTTCATCGACCTCAACTTCTCCTTCATTTCTTCGCTTAAACTCTTGTTTTTTACCAGGTTCTCTACAATGTCCTCATCATTACTTGGAATTCCAAGTTCAAGGTCAGTGTTGATAATAGCACAGATGTCAAAAACATTTTCAATCGCAAATTCTATCCTTTTGTAAATCCCATCTTTCATCAATCCCATGCTGGAGAACTTCTCAAATTTATCAGGTAGATACTCTTCTACCAATCCTATGCTTTCTTCTATCTCCTTTATCTTTGTCCTGATAATCTCTTTCCTCATGTAATTGCCCTTTCCCCGATATAATCATAAAATCTGTGTTTAAATCCTTCAAAATCCTTTATAGTCTCGATGGCTACTTCGTATAAAAATCCCTTATCCTTGCAGTAAATTACCTTTCCCTTCAAAACCTCCACCCTCACATAAATAGGGAGCTGCTGAAAAATCTGAATGTCATATATATCATCAAAAAGTTCTGAGAGTATTTTAAACCTGAATCTTGATGCCTCTTCCGAGGCACTATCATAATATATGCAGAGATCTATATCTGAACTCTTCATCATCCTTTCTTCTGCTGCCGAGCCATACAAAATGATGAACTTTACCTTTTCAAATCCTTCCATATTCTTAATTTCTTCAAGTCCCTTCTCTATGGATATATTCATATTAGATTAATATACTCCTGATCTTTTTATTACTTTTCCTCTACCTGTAGAGTACGATCCTCTAAAAATATATTACCGATAATCTTTTAAAAAGAAACTCCTATAAAAGCTATGGCAATAGGAGCTTTAAGTTTTGCAGGGCTGACAATAACGACAGTACTAATAGTTTTTGTCGTTACACTGATAATAGAATCGCTTTTTGTATGGTTCGGAGTGAAGGTAGCGGGAGTCGATGAAAGAAGAAGAACGTGGGGTAACGCTATTCTAGCAGTTATTCTGATGCTCATTCTTAGCTTTATCTTAGGATTTGCAGGCGGCACGACAGGATTTGTACTTGGAATAATAGGCGCAATAGCAATAATAAAATACGTATACTCAACTGCATGGGTAAAAGCCATCGTTGCATGGGTCTTCATGGTAATAGCTGTGTTCATAGTTTCAATTATTGCTGCGATTTTAGGTATTGGAATTGGACTCACTTTGATCTAGGCTATCCTTTGACTAAACCATGAATCATACGAAATATGTCACCCTAGTTTTGACTTTGTATTTTTAGGTGATACAATGGAAGATGCAATCAAGAAAGGCATAGAACTTGGAGAAAAACTCAACTCCGATTACTGTGAAATAAGAGTGGAAAACATTGATCTGACGTACATAAGCCTTATAGATGGAAGAATAAACACTTTAAATCAAAGAACTGAGCTTGGAGCCGCTATAAGAATTTTAAAAGATGGAGCATGGGGTTTTGTCTCGTGCAACATTGAAGATATCGAGAAAGGAGTTAAAGATGCATTTTCCCTGGCAAAAAACTCTGCAAAAAGAAGGAAAAGTAAGATAGAGCTTGCAGAAGTAAAGCCTGTTCAGGAGAATGTTATCAAGAAATTAGAAAAACCTCCCAAAATCGTACCTGTAGGCACGAAAATAGAGAGAATGATCGATCTCTATAACAAGTTTAAAAAATATGATCCGAGAATCAAAGCGGTTTCTATAAGCTACAGGGACGGAGAGGGAAAAAGATATCTTTTCACAAACGAGGGTACGGAACTTATACAGGATGTATGTCACGTATGGAACTACTGCTGGATCACAGGTAAAAAAAATCAGCTGTTGACATCAGCGAGAGACGAAATAGGATCTGTATCCAGAGGTTTTGAGTATTTTGATGGGGAACCAAATGAAGAGATAGTTAAAAGAACGGGAAAAAGAGTCATGATGCAGCTTGAAGGTAAAGAAGTGGGGAAAGGAAGTTTTGAATGTGTTCTGGGGCCCAGAGTTGTGGGAGTTTTAGCCCATGAAGCTCTCGGGCATTTATCAGAGGCGGATCTTACAGTTAACTCATCTTTTGATGGAAAAATTGGAGAGATAGTTGCCACAGAAGATATAAAGATAAATATGGTTGATGACATCGTTCCGGATGGATTCGGGAACTATAAATATGATGAGGAAGGGGTTAAGGTAAAAAAAGTTGAGATAATAAAAAACTCAGTTCTTGCTGGTCTTTTGACTAATAGAGAGTATGCAAAAAAGACAGAAATGCCATTAACGGGATCAGCAAGAGCTGAAGACTGGAGATCTTCACCGATAATAAGGATGAGGAACACCTATTTTGAAAAAGGTGATTTTGAGGAAGAAGAACTCTTTGAAGGCATAAAACATGGATATTACTGCGTTGATTTCAGAGGTGGGCAGGCTGAACTGAATTCTTCATTTCAAGTAGGTATCCAGGAGGGGTACGAGATTATTAATGGCGAAATAGGAGATCCTATAAAGAATACCTCTATCTCTGGTATGGCTATAGAAGCTTTGAAATATATAACCGGCACGGGAAAAAAATTGAGTTTTGAGAATGGAAGATGCGGTAAAGGTCAGGAGGCTTTTGTCTCTTCGGGAGGTCCTAAAATGAGATTCAAAAAGGGAGCAATTGTCTTCGGGTGATCCTATGGAACTTTCTAAAACTTTAAAATACGGAGAAAAACTTGGGTTGGATGAGTTAGAAATATTCGTTCACATCACGGACGTCATAGACGTAGAAGGAGAGCTGGGAGAAATTTCTAAAACCAACAAAGCAAAAGAGACAGATATATTTGTGAGGGGTATAGCGGATAAACGTGTGGGTTTTGGATTTACGAATGATATGCGATTCCTTAATGATACTGTAAAAAAAGTTTATTCTTCGGCAAGAGCTAATAAAAAAGATAAAAACTGGCAGGATCTTCCCGAAGTGAGAAAATATCATGATATTGAAGAATACGATCCGGAGATAGAAAAAATGTCTGTAGAAGAAGTTATAGATACCTGCCAGGAAATAATAGATCTTACTCCTGAAGGTATTACTCCCGCTTTTTGTGACGCGAGGAGAGAGATAGGTGAAAAGTACTGCATAAACACTAACGGAATTGAGATATCGGAAAGGGGAACATGGACCGCCGCGTACTCCTATCTCGTAGGAAAAACAGATGCTGGAGTAACACCGGGGTGTCTCGGGATAGAAATAATGAGAAGAAAAAATCTAAATCTGGAAAAAATAGTGAGCTCGGCTGCAGATGATGTAAAGCTTTCAAAAAATCTTAAAAAGGCAGAGTCAGGATTGAAAGACGTTATAATACATCCTTATGCACTCGAAGATCTTCTTTGTTATACGCTTCTTACTTCCATTCTCGGAGAGAACGTTGTGAGGGGAAAATCGTTTCTTAAAGGTAAAATAGGATCTCATATATTTTCTGAAAAACTGACAATGACAGATGATCCGTTATACAAAAACGGAGTATCAACGATGAAATTTGACTTTGAAGGCGTACCTGCAAAGAAAACATTCCTTATACAAGACGGTGTCCTGAAAAACTTTTTGTGGAATGACTACTGGGCAAAAATAGGGGGAGAAAGAAGCACAGGAAATGCGTACAGAAATATTTTAAAAGGAACTGTAGAGACAAAACCTACAAACATAGTGATCGAAGAAGGCAGTGATAACATATTTGATATAAGGGAAGGGTATTACGTCAAAGGTTTCCAGGGGGCACACTCTTCAAATCCTGAGTCGGGAGAATTCTCTGTTGTATGCAATCCTGGTTTTAAGGTAGAGAATGGCGAGATCACGGGGGGATGTGTCTTTATGATCTCTGGCAACATCTATGATCTTCTTAAAAATATAGAAGACATAGGCAGAGAAAAGATAACTGGAACTAATATAATATCTCCTCTGATACGTTTTAAAGTGCATACTGCTGCAAAATAATCATTCCTTCTTTTTTTCCATCGCTTTAACTATGGCAATGTCACCTACAGCAAGAACATCGCTATACGGTACTGCTATGTTCTCTAAACCTCTTTCCTGACCGACTGCCAGACCAAAAACATCTCCATCCTGGAAATCCAGGATAACATCGTTGACTATGCCCACATACCTTCCCTTGCTGTTATATATATTCAAACCATAGTATTTTGAAATACGCATAAATAATTCTTAATTTCATCTTTTAAATACTTTCCCATACTATGGCTCCATTTTTTATAACGGTACCGACAAGATTCACACCAAAACGGTAGCCTATATGTCTGTGATTAGGTATATCCATGACCACAAGATCGGCATTTACCCCGCGATCTATGCATCCTATGTTTCTATCCAGCGAATAAGCACCATTCTTTATAGACGATATACATTCTTCAGGAAGCATTTTCATCTTGAAAACAGCCAGGGAAAATATGAACTGGAGCGACTCGGTATAGCAATTCGGATTTAGGTCTGTCGCTAACGCCACTGGAAGATCTAAATCTATAATCTTTCTTGCATTGGGAAAATCAGTGAAAAGAGAAAAAGGAGTTCCGGGGAGAAGCGTAGCAACAATATTATTGGTCGCCATCATTTTCAATCCTTTATCAGAGGCTTTTAAAAGATGATCAGCACTCCTTGCATTGAGTTTCGCAGCTAACTCCGCCCCTCCAGTATCCTCGATCTCATCTGCATGTATCCTTAATTTAAAACCTTTTTTCTTGGCAGCTTCAAAAAATCTTTCGGATTCCTGAACTGAGAAAACGTCTTTTTCGCAGAAAATATCCACAAACTCCGCAAGATCTCTTTCTTTTATCTCGTCAAGCATATCTATGCAGAGGTCTATATAATCTTTCTCATTACTTTCCTTCGGGATCGCATGGACTAAAAAAGTGGGTATTATATCTACATCGTGTTTCATTTCTTTTAAAATTTCCAGAGATTTTATCTCGTCTTTCCTGTTCAAACCGTACCCTGATTTGGCTTCTATTGTCGTTGTGCCGTTTTTCAGCATGTTGTCCAGTCTTTTTTCAGCTTCTTTTTTCAGTTTCGATTTTGAAGCGGCTCGTGTTCTTTCTACAGTGTATTGGATTCCTCCACCCTCTTTCAGAATCTCGAGATATTTTTTTCCTTTGAGCTTCATTATTAATTCATTCTCACGAGTTCCTGAAAAAACTAAATGCGTGTGCGGATCAACAAACCCGGGGAGCATAGTTTTCCCTTCAAAACTTATTATTTCTCCAGAGTATTTTGATCTTATCTCATTTTCCTTTCCAAAATCTATGATCTTTCCATTGTCTACTGCAACGGCTCCATCTTTTATTACAACTATATCTTGCATCTCTTTTCCTTTCAGCAATTTATTTTCAGGTGTCGCTATCTCAGATGCCGTAAAGATAGTATCAACGTTCATGAAAAGAAAAGATGGCTCCAGAATAAATACTTTATCGCATGGAATAGTATGTTTCTCCCTCTTTTTTTACAGATTTTATTTTATTTTCTTTCTTGAGTTTCAGGAGGTAATAATCTAAACTCCCAAAATATATCTTCAATTCCTCTTTTAATTCAAAATATGTTACTTCTTTATCTTTCAAGATCTCAATGATCTTTTCTTCTATCATGTAATGAGTTTGTGTAAGGGGTTTTAAATAGGTTTTATGCAGTACTATCTCAAAAGAGTTCAATCTCATCTATTTTCTTCATATACTCTATAGTCTTTTTGATTATCTCTACAACTTGTAAGAAGTGTTCTATCTCACTGCTACTCAATTCTCTATTTTTTCTACTCTTCAGCCACTTATTCAAGACCTGATAACCACCGATATAAAAGTTCCATACATCTTCAGAAACACCTTCAAAAAATTGATCTTTGTTGATGTAAACTTTGTTTTCTTTATACTTAACAGATTTTACAACATT
>DAOVEQ010000102.1 GCA_030668905.1 Thermococci archaeon | reverse complement strand
TCACAATCTTTACGCTACGTATGAGGAGATTAAAAAAATAAAAGAGAGCATTCATGAAAACTCTCTCTGGAATTTTGTGGAGTCGAGAATAAGAAATCATCCCCGCCTTTACTATGCATATAAGAAGATCAAAGAATACTCGGATTACATAAGCAAGATAGATCCCTTTATAAAAAATACCCCCTTATTTTATACGGGCGAAGAAACAAAGATAAGGCCGTTGGTAACCGAAGCAAAAAAAAGATTGAAAAGGGTATCAACAAAAAGAGACATGAGCAATCCCGTATTTAATTATCCAAAAGCGCTGGCCTTTACGTTTCCTTTCAATATAGAGAGGGATATAGATTTAGATTTTGATCAGAACGCAGAATCTCTTAAAACTATATTTGATTATCAGTTTGGCCGAGGAACAGGAAAAAAATTCTTGAAAGACACAACAGTAAAGAAAAGCAAGACGAATAGAATAAGATACATTTATGGAAAAGAGCTTTTAGCGACTTTGAGAGCGAGAGATAATTTGTTTACGCTTACTTCTGAAGGTGCAAAAAGGCTTCATAGAATTCTGAGATATCCTCATTACAGAGTGATGGCTTCTGAGGAAGTTGTACCTTTCATTCTGGAAGGTAGAGATCTTCTATCCAAATTTGCTGTTTCATGGGATACTGATCTGAGAGCGTATGAGGAAGTTCTAGTTATTGACTCAAACGACTTCCTTCTCGGTACAGGAAAATTGATGCTCTCGCCAAAAGAATTGGAATATTTTGAGAGAGGAGTTGCTGTAAAGATTAGAGCGGCAGTAAAATTATAAAAGGTCACTCTCTTGGAGGATCTTCAATTCATCACCAGTAAGTTTTTCACCATGCTTGAATTTTTCGTAAATCTCTTTCCCCTGTTTTCTAAGTTCCTCTTTTTTCTTTTCAACTTTTTCAGTTCTTTCTCTAAGTCTTTGCACCTGTCTTTCGGTCTTTATCTCCTTAATTTTATCAGAGAGCTCATCTATTCTCCTTATAGTATCTCTTAACTCTCCATAGTACTGGTCAAGCTCTTTATTTTTTTCTATAAGAGCATTGTGATACCTATCTGCGATTTCTTTGATTTCCCTTGCTCTGTCAAAGTAGTAAATCATTCTTTCATGGCACTTTTTGGATTCCTCAGCTCTTTTACTTACCTCTTTGTGGTAAACGTCTATCTTAGTTCTTATATCTTTGATTTTTCTGTTTAAATCTTTGAGTTTTATATCTGCATCCATTCCCTCTTCACTTATCTTGTAGTTTTCCTTTAGTTCTCTTATCCTATCAACAATTTTCTTTTCCTTATCAAGTTTCATTACAGTTGTTTCCAGTTTCCATTCCAGGTGCTCTATTGTTCTTATTACTCTTTCTGGAGACTCCTTGCAGAGTGCAAAGTTCTTTTCCCTGATTTCTTTAAGTCCTATTGCTTTTTCCTTCAAAATTTTCAATTTTTCTCTTTCTCTGTCTCGCAAAGCTTTGTACTTATATATCTCTTCGTTTATGCTATTTCTCTCTTCCCTTTGTTTTTTTCCGAGCTCTATGAGTTCTGAGAACTTTTTGTTTTCTTCATCTCTCTTTTTCTTGAGATCTTTTGTATCCTTTGTCAGATTTTTCTTGATTTCTTGAAGTTCTCTTTCCTTCTTCTGTAGAGAGGCAAGCTCCTTTCTCAGTCCATCGATCAATGTATCTCCTCCGTCGCTTTTTACAGAACTATTTGATAGAACTATTTATAAATTTTATCAGTGTTACATGTGAGTATGAAGAATGTTTTTATAAGAGTTTCGGTTTTCAACATAGTTTATTTCTCCATAGGTACAGTAATAATTTATATCTCAGGGCTGAGTTTATACCTCCTGGTGCCTTTAGCGGCTGTTATATTATTCTGGGCGAGATACAGCTATAGAATGAATATTGAAGCATTGAAAAAGGAAGATCTTTTAAGAATAGAAGGTAGAGAGGGTGCAGTAATAGAAGAGATCAATCCTTACGGTATAGTGAAGATAGGGAATGAATACTGGAAAGCTTACTCAGAGAAGATTATACCGAAAGGAAAAATAGTTAAAGTTATTAGAATTGAGGGATTAACATTAATAGTAGGCGTTGAAAATGATAATAGGTAAAAGAGTAATATTAAGAGCTTTAGAAAAGGAAGATATAAAAAATTGCTGGAAATGGATAAACGATCCAGAGATAATCAAAGGACTTTACATGATCTTCCCCATGTCAAAGTACGAAGAAGAAAAATGGTATGAAAAGAGTATTGGTGATGATAGAAATAAATATTTTGCTGTTGAAGTAAATAAAAAGCATATTGGAAATATAGGGCTTCATGGGATAGACTGGATAAACAGAAAAGCTGAACTGGGGATCATGATAGGAGAAAAGGATTATTTGAACAAAGGGTATGGTACCGATGCAATTAAAACCATCGTGAGATACGCATTTAACAAAATGAATCTCCACAAAATACAGTTGAGAGTTTATGAATTCAATAAGAGAGCCTTAAAATGTTATGAAAAGTGTGGTTTTAAGGAAGAAGGTGTAATGAGAGAGGAGTTATTTAGAGATGGTAAATATCACAATGCAGTATTCATGAGCATCCTAAGAAGTGAGTTCCATGAAATATGAAGATTTTGTAAGGCTGAATTATCTGCCAGATGGCGATCTGATCTGCGAATATTATTTAGAGACAAAAGAAAACTTCAAAAAAGCAGCAGGTGCTGTAGCTGCAGAATCAAGCATAGGTACCTGGGATCCAAATTTGACTACAATGAAACTTGGGATTGAAAAACTTGCTGCTAAAGTTTTCGAAATTAAAGGAAATAAAATAAAGATAGCGTACCCTTTAGAGTTATTTGAAATAGATAATGTTTCCCAGATATTTTCGTCTGTAGCGGGAAATGTTTTTGGGATGAGTATTATAGAAAATTTGAGACTTCTGGATATTGAAATTCCAGAAGAGATGTTAAAATCTTATAAAGGTCCGAAGTTTGGGATCTCCGGTGTGCGGAGTTTTTTGAAAATTGAGGATAGACCTTTGATAGGTACAATCGTCAAGCCCAAATTAGGTCTAACGCCAAAAGAACAGAGTGATGTAGCTTACAAAACATGGATAGGAGGGGTGGATCTCGTAAAGGATGATGAAAATTTGACAAGCATGAGCTTTAATAGATTTGAAGAGAGAGTAACAAGAGTTCTGGAACTAAAAGATAGAGCTGAAGAAGAAACGGGTGAGAAAAAAGGATACATGCCAAATATTACAGCACCTTATAAAGAGATGGAAAAAAGAGCGAATATCGTTACCGATCTCGGTGGAAAATACATTATGATAGATATTCTCACTTTGGGATGGTCTTCTCTCCAGGAGATATCAAAAAATACAAAGCTCGCCATCCATGGGCACAGAGCGATGCACGGAGCATTTACAAGAAACAGCAAGCATGGTATAAGGATGATAGTAATTGCAAAGTTTGCAAGGCTCATGGGAGTCGATCAGTTACATACAGGCGGCGTTGTCGGTAAGATGGAAGGAGAAAAGGATGAGATCATAAAGATCAATTCAGCTTTAAAATCGGGTATAATGAAAAAGACATTCCCTGTAGCTTCTGGAGGTCTCTATCCCGGTTGTGTTGAAAAACTTATAAAAATTATTGGTAAAGATACCGTCATACAAGCGGGAGGAGGGATACATGCGCATCCCATGGGCAGTGAGAAAGGTGCCATGGCAATGAGACAGGCTGTTGAGGGGGCAATGGAGGGATATAGTCTAAAAGAGTATGCAAAAGAACACGAAGAACTTAAAACAGCCATAGATAGATGGGGTGTGGTAGAATGAAAGGAAAAATAGATCCGTCAAAATTGAAAGATCTTGTTTTTCCATTTTTAGGATTTAGAGATAATAATGTAGTAGTAGGTCCAAAAATAGGTGAAGATGCTGCTGTTCTTGATTTTGACGAGTTTTGTTTAGTTGTTTCTTCAGATCCTGTTACGGGAGCTAAGAAAAATATAGGTTTTTACTCTGTCAATGTCAATGCTAACGACATAGCTACCATGGGTGCAGTTCCAAAGTATTTTCTGCCCGTGATAATGCTCAAAGAAGGATCCGATGAAGAGGATGTAAAGACAATAATGAAAGACATTGATTCAGCCTGTAAAGAGCTAAAAATTTCTATAATCGGAGGACACAGCGAGATAACTCCAAAGCTAAAGGAAACTATAGTTTCTGCATCTATTCTGGGCATGATAAAAAAGAATGAGGGAATAATAACGTCTTCAGGTGCCAAAACGGGCGATAGCATAATCCTTACAAAGGGTGCAGGTATCGAGGGCACATCTATCCTGTCAAACGATTTTAATGATCTTCTTAAAAATAAGATAGATAGGAATATTCTGGAAAATGCAAAGAAGTATATGAAAAAACTTTCTGTGGTAAAAGAAGCTTTAATCGCACGAAAGTATGCAACTGCGATGCACGATCCAACGGAAGGGGGAGTTCTCGGAGGTATTCATGAACTCTGTGATGCCTCTGAAAAAGGTTTTTTTGTGGATATTTCTAAAATAATCATTGGCAAAGAAACAAAA
>DAOVEQ010000039.1 GCA_030668905.1 Thermococci archaeon | reverse complement strand
CTTCCTAAAACAGTGTAAAACGTGTTTCTAAACGCCTTTCTTTTTTCCTCGGGATCAGTAATTTCTTTAAGGCTATCAAAAAATTCATGCTGTGCATTCACCACCGTGATGTCAAGTCCTCTTTCTTTAAATAATGAAGATACCTGCTCCGGTTCACCCTCACGCATCAGTCCGTCATCGATGAAAACAGCTTTTAAATCGTCCACCACGGTGTGCGCGAGAAACGCGCAGACAGTGCTGTCAACGCCACCCGAGGCTGCAACTACGGTCCTTCCCTTTATCTCTTTCAGTTCATCTTTTTTCTTCTCAATATATTTATCTGGATCGAACATGTACTCTCTTGGGAAGTGAGGTTTAAAATGTTTTTTGTGTGAGATGACTCTATTGAAAAATATAAAAAATATTGGAAAAACATGCACTTCCAAATAGGAGCTAAAACTCGTGGATGATAATTTGTTCTACAAAAGATGTATTAATGGAGTACCAAGAAAAAGGAATTCAATCTTTTCTCCGGAAAATCTTCACAATGCTGAGGATTAGCATAATAAATCCCAAAGGTGTTGTAACAATATACACAATCCAATTTGTGGGAATAAGGAGACTCAGCGACAAAGAAAAACTATAGACTGCTATTGCTGTTAAGGGAATAAAAAGAAGAAGTACATAATCAAGAGGTTTCACACTACCTTGCAACGCAGTAATAAGATCTTCTCGTGATTCTATTTTCCTATTCCTCCGTAATGCAGCATATACCACCACAAGAAGTGGCGGCAGGATCATCAACGCTATTGGTAGTTGTATGACGACAAAGATGAAAAAAAGGATAACAATCGCTGCTGCAAATCCCATTCCAATTTTTTGGGGATGAAACGGCCCTGATTGTACTTTGTCATGTATCCAATAGCTTATAATGAGTACGATACTTGTTATCACAATATATGAAGAAAATTCAGAGAGAGGAGTAACGACACCATCTTCTACCCACCAGCAGATGGACCAGAGTCCGTAAAATAATCCTATGAGAAGCGATGTACGTATTGTTTTACGATAGCTATTTTCTAATAACACCTTTCTTACATAGTACCATCCAATGATCACGCTGATGAGTGCATGCCATGCCAACCCCGTAAATGAGATCGAGAGGGGAATATCTTCATAGGTAGTCTGAACGATCACTCCTTCTATTAGCCATCCGTATACAGATCCTGCAAGAAATAACGCCCATATCGTTCTCACTTGAAATTTTGTTATTATAAAAAGAAAAATAAACGCTGCCAGACAGTACGCGGAATAAGTAACTAAAAGATCCAAGGGTGTCATATCTGCTGGCTTGTATCGGGCCCAGAACATAAACTCCGAGTAATAGATGAGAATATATGTTGTGGATAAAATCACCAAGATTCTTCTCAAAAAGTTCTTCATCATATGAGATAGTATAGTTATATATTTAAGATCTTCGAAGGATTAAATATAAAAAAATAACCTTTTTATACTTTCAATGCTATATATAGTACGGGATGTCATGCGCCCAAAATTGAAAGGTGATGTCATGACACAATCACCTCCTTTGTTTCATCCACGCATGTCAATGGGTAAAGCATGACATTCTCTTTTTCTTTCTTAAATAATCGTTTTTTTTCTTTTGGAGAAACGTTTTTCTCTATATTCTTAATTTAAAAAATAATTTATTTTTTCTTTGGGATAAACCACTTTCGTCTCCACATGGATGTAAATCCTTGGACTTACATCTGTCTGTTTATACTCTCTTTTTTCTTTAAATAATTTATTTTTTCTTTTTTGGAGAACCGTTTTTTCTTTTCTAAAAAGAAAAGGGTTAGTGAGTGGGCCCACTGGGAAATGGATCAGGTCAGAGAGAGCTGATACATCCTCAGGGGGGCCATGAACGCAGTGAATGGGCCCACTGGGATTTGAACCCAGGACCTTTGCCTCGTGAAGGCAACGTCATAACCCCTAGACCATGGGCCCTTATAAAAAATGATACCCAAGTTTTATATATTTTTTGTGGCTTTCCCTATAATGTTTTTAAGTGTATAGTTTTTCTTCTTTAGAAAATTCTCTACTCCTTCTGATATATCTTTAAACACATTCAAATCTCTCGCAGCCGATCCTATCCCCACTAACGAAGCCCCGCACATTATAAACTCGATAGCATCCTCTGGGGAGGCTATTCCACCTACTCCTATAACGGGAATTTTAACGTTTTTGTAGATGTCATAGACGCATCTTAATGCTACCGGTTTTATGCATCTCCCTGAAAGTCCACCGTAAACGTTTTTTAAAATAGGTTTTTCCATATTTATATCTACAGCTAACGCTTTTAACGTATTGATTGCAGTTATTCCATCAGCCCCTCCATTCTCTGCAGATCTAGCTATTCTTACTATGTCATCCACATTGGGAGTAAGTTTTACTATTACAGGGATCTCTACAGATTTTTTAACATCTTTTGTAATTTTGTAAACAATTTTTTCGTCCTGACCTATAGCCATTCCATAGCTTTCAGCATGCGGGCAGGAAAGATTTAACTCCAGTGCATCGCAGTAATTTTCCAATTTTTTAGCAATTTTCACAAACTCTTCACTGTTTTTTCCGAATATAGAAACAATGAGAGGTATTTTTAAACTTACATCTTTTATTTCCTCTAAAAAATAATCGACACCAGGGTTTGGAAGCCCCATTGCATTGAGCATTCCGTAATCTAATTCCACGATAGTGGGATTCTCGTAACCTTTTTTTGGTAAAATTCCAATAGATTTTGTCACTATCCCTCCCGCTCCAAGTTTTTCTATTCGTTTAAAAAGATAACTTGAAATACCAAGAACACCTGAAGCGAGAAGCACTGGATTTGGAAACTCAAGCTCAAAAACTCTCATACCGTTGTCACCATAACTTTTTTCATCTTTTTGTTATGATCCTCTAAAACTTTAGTTATCTTTATTTTATCTCCTGCTTTTAAACCCTGAGGATTTAAAAGCTCTTCTTTCTTGTTTGACAATGGTTTAAATTTCAACATCAAACCCCCTATAGCTTTTTTCTTTTCTACTATTAATGGGATCTCTGCAGGCTCCACGCCTATTAATACTACCTCCCCGCTGAGCTTGCACTTAAATACTTTGTCTTTTATCTCCTTTACAACATATCTTCTTCCTATCTCTAAATTTTTAATACATGTAGGATAATACCTGCATTTTTCGCATTCCTCACTGCCCTGAGCTATAAATTGAACTCCCTTTTTAGCTAAGTCCTTTCCCATAAGTGTACATATCATATTACACCTGTTCTCTTCGCTATACTGTGGGCAACGTCCCTGCTGAGTTCTTTATCACCTAAGATTGTGTATCTCTTTCTTATTGTCGGGGCTATCATAAGAGCCTCTGTGATCTCTTCCTTACTGACACCAAGTTCCTCAAAGTTTGTAGGTGCTTTTACAGTTTTGAGAGCATCTCTTATCTCTCTCCAGTTGCCTCCATGAAGGTACATCATTATTATACTCCCTACTCCACACTGTTCTCCGTGAAGAGCAGGATTTTTCGCTATTCTATCAAGGGCATGAGAGAACAGATGCTCGGATCCTGAAGCTGGTCTTGATGATCCTGCTATGCTCATTGCCACTCCACTGGAGATCAATCCTTTTACAACTTTTCTAACACTCTCTTCGAGTCCATTTTTTATTACTTCCGCATTTTCTATCATCAGTTTTGCGGACATTAAAGATAATGAGGCTGCATATTCACTGTAATACTCGTTTCTCAATCGATATGCCAGTTCCCAATCCTTCACTGCCGTATAATTCGCTATCAGATCTCCACAGCCAGCAGCTAAAAATCTGTACGGTGCCTGGACTATTACACTTATATCAGCTATTATCGCGATGGGAGAATGAGCCTCGAAAGATGTTTTCTTACCGTCCTTAACTATAGAAGCTCTTGATGAAGCTATACCATCGTGAGAAGATGTAGTAGGAATAGAGATGAAAGGAATTTTCTCGGCAAATGAAGCTAATTTAGCTATATCTATGACGCTTCCACCTCCTACCGCTATTATGCTACCATTTTTATTTTCTTTTAAATATTCAACTACTTTTTCTACTTCCTTATACTCAGCGTTTTTAACAATCAAATTTTCACATTTCAGAGAATCTGATACTGTCTCTCCAGCAATATCTTTTGTTAAACTGTCATTTATCACCAATTGATCTTTTAAATTGAGGTCTTTGCAAACTTCCTTTACTTTTTCCAAAATATGGCTTCCAAGAAGAACTTTCCTGGGAATTTCCATCTCGTGAATCTGCATAATAAACTTTATATACGAACTCTTATAAATCTTAGCATGCAAATTTATCTTGGAATAATGGACATCATTGAGAAGTATTATCTCGATCCCATAAGATACGGAACGGGATACAATGTAGTCAATACTCTTACCTATGCTGTAATTCTTATCATAGCTGCTGCTCTTCTCCTAAAGTTGATCGAGAAATTGAAGATAAAGATAGATAAAAAGTTTATCTTTGCTCTTTCTCCCTTCATGATATTTGGAGGAACGGCAAGAGCCCTAGTTGACGGAGAGATATTCCCTCACACACCTCTATTGATAACGCCTGGGATATATTTTACTGTAGCCATATTAACGCTCTGTTGTATGATTGTAGGTTTATTTTTGAGAAGAAAATATGATTTTAACAAGATTCTTTTATTTTCTGGAAGTATTTTTGCGGGTGTAAATATAATTCTTGTCGTTATAAACATAGAAACTATAAAACCTCTACTCATAACTTTAGGATTGATATTAATTATTATGGTTCCGATATATCTTTTTACTCTTAAATTCGAAACTTTTTTGAACGGAAATTTATATTTAATAGCGGCTCACGTTTTTGATGCTTCTACCACGTTTACGGGGATCTATTTTTACAATTACTGGGAACAGCACGTCCTTCCATCCTTTCTTATAGGTGTAACGGGAGCATGGATAATGTTTCCTATAAAAATCTTTATAGTGATCCTAGCAATATATATAGCAAAAGATGTTGAAGATGAAAATACAAAAAATTTTTTGAAACTGGTAATTTTTGTCCTGGGAATAGGACCGGGAACAAGAAATCTGTCAAGAATCGTTATGGGTGTCTAAATGGAAAAAGTAATTGAGAAACAAATTGAACAGGAAGTAAAATCGTCTTTCTTGGATTATGCAATGAGTGTAATTGTAGATAGAGCGCTCCCTGATATCAGAGACGGCCTTAAACCCGTACACAGAAGGATCTTATATGGAATGCACACAATGGGGATGTTTCGTAGCAAGCCGTACAAGAAATCGGCAAGAGTTGTTGGAGAAGTTCTCGGTAAATATCATCCCCATGGAGATGTAGCTGTTTATGATTCAATAGTAAGGATGGTGCAGCCTTTTTCGTTGAGATATCCATTAATAGATGGACAGGGAAACTTTGGAAGTGTAGACGGTGATTCTGCTGCCGCAATGAGATATACGGAGGTAAGACTGTCAAAGATAGCAGAGGAAATTCTGACAGATATTGACAAAGATACCGTAGACTTTAAACCAAACTTTGACAATACCTTAAAAGAGCCCGAGGTTCTCCCGGCAAAGCTCCCCAATCTTTTGATCAATGGCTCTTCGGGGATAGCAGTGGGAATGGCTACAAATATCCCGCCTCACAACCTCAGGGAGGTTATAGATGCGATAGTGGAGGTAATAGATAATCATGATATAGAGATAGAAGATTTAATGCAGATAATAAAAGGACCTGATTTTCCTACGAGAGGAATAATCTATGGAAAAGAGGGTATAGTGGATGCGTATAAAACAGGGAGGGGAAGAGTCGTTATAAGAGCAAAAGTTTCTATAGAAACAGACAAAAAAAACAATATAATCATTGAAGAACTTCCATATCAGGTAAATAAGGCAAGACTGATAGAAAATATAGTAGAACTTGTAAAACTGAAGAAAATAGAGGGTATCTCTGATATTAGAGACGAATCAGATAAAAGAGGAATCAGAGTTTTTATTAAACTAAAAGCGGATGCAAATCCAAACATGGTTTTAAATCAGCTTTATGCTCATACAAGCCTTCAAACAACGTTTGGCGTGATAATGTTAGCCCTTGTGGATGGAGTTCCAAAAATACTGGATTTAAAAGAGATTATCAACGAGTATTTGAAGTATCGAGAAAACGTGGTCATAAAAAGGACAAAATATGAGCTAAGCCAAGCGGAAAAAAGGGCACATATACTCGAAGGTTTTGTAAAAGCGTTGGACAACATAGACGAGGTCATTCAGATTATAAAGAAGAGTGAAAATGTTGAAACTGCAAAAAAGAGGCTTATAGAAAGGTTTGAATTCACAGAAGTACAGAGTGATGCTATCTTAAAAATGCAGCTCCAGAGGCTCACAAATTTAGAAAGAGAAAAGATTAGAAAAGAATTAGCAGAACTTAAAGGACTTATTTCAAAATTAAAGGCTATTCTGGCTTCAAGGGACAAGATATTCCAGATAATAAAAGAGGAACTTCTCGAAATAAAGGAAAAATATGGTGACGAGAGGAGGACAGAGATAACGTATACGACAAGAGAAATAGAGGAAGAAGATCTTATCCCGGAAGAAAACGTTGCTGTTACACTCTCAAATCTTGGATATATCAAAAAAATAAACATTGATGAGTACAGGCTACAGAGGAGGGGTGGAAAAGGAGTAATAGGAATGGGGACAAAGGAAGAAGACTTTACAAAAGCTGTTTTTACATGCTCTACACATGATTATATCCTGTTTTTCACGAATAAAGGAAAAGTTTACTGGCTGAAAGCTTATCATATCCCTACTGCGGGGAGAACAGCTAAAGGAAGAGCCATTATAAATCTCATACAGATGGAAAGAGATGAGAAGATCAGTGCTGCGATCCCTCTCTCAAATTTTGAAGGCTATCTTTTCATGGCTACAAAAAAGGGAACTGTGAAAAAAACGAAACTTAAAGATTACTCAAATCCGAGAAAAACTGGAATAATAGCTATAGATTTAAGAGAAGAAGACGAACTGGTGAATGTTGTATTGACGGATGGAAATAAAGATATAATACTTTCAACTAAAAAAGGTAAATGCATGAAATTCTCGGAAAACGATGTAAGGCCAACGGGAAGAAATACTATGGGTGTAAGAGGTATAAGACTTCAAAATGATACGGTGGTAAGTCTGGATATAGCAGAAAAAGGAAAGACACTTTTTACAATAACAGAAGGTGGATATGGGAAAAGAACAAGAATGGAGGAGTATCCTATCCACAGAAGAGGGGGAAAAGGTGTTATAAATATAAGATTGAAACATGGAGACGTTGTGAGTTCCAAGTGTATAGATAAAGATGATGAAATACTTGTAATCACAGAAAAGGGGATAATGATACGAATAAAAGCTAAGGATGTCTCTATAATCGGGAGATCCACTCAGGGAGTCAGGGTAATAAGGGTGGAAAATGATTCTGTAGTTGATATAGCTAAGATCTCTGATTGAATTTTATCCTTATGTCTTCTTTGACAACTTCTAAAACTATGGAGGTATACGTTTTTTGTACAAACTCAAATTTTTGAATTTTTTTTATGAAATCGTTTAGATGATCTCTATCTTTAAACCTTGCAACCACAAGAGCGTCGTAAAGACCTGTAATATCGTAAACTCCGAGCGTATTGTCAAACTCT
>DAOVEQ010000003.1 GCA_030668905.1 Thermococci archaeon | reverse complement strand
CATATATACATGCAGAGGGAATGATGGGGGGAGAACTAAAGCATGGAACATTGGCGTTAATAGAAGATGGCACACCCGTGATCTCGCTGATATCGTATAATGATCATGAGATGATCTCCAACACGAAAGAAGTTGAAGCGAGAGGAGCGAGAGTGATAAAGATCTCCAATAAGAAAGAGACAAAACCTGATTTCTATCTAAGAACATCAAAAGATGAAAAGTTTGCCATCACTGCCACGATCATCGGCCAGTTGCTCGCATATTACGTAGCCAGAGAAAAAGGACTCCCCATAGATAAACCCAGGAATCTTGCTAAAAGTGTGACTGTTGAGTGAGAAAGTTCGAATAAGGATTTGCATTTATATGGAGCAAAATAATTTTTTATTAGTGAAGCGACTATAAAAACGATATTCAATGAACTGTTAAAAACTAATAATATACATTTTTTGAAATAACTCTATTTTTTTTATTAAATTTAATACCTTCTAATTGTAGCAATTCTTGTTTCATTTTTAAACCTCCTTGGAATCCACCCAGTTCACCATTTGATTTTACAGCTCTATGGCATGGAATAATTAAAGGGAATGGATTATTTGCTAGAGCATTTCCAACGGCTCTTGAACCTTTTGGATTACCAATGAATGTAGCAATTCTCTTGTATGTGCTTATGTAACCTCGGGGAATGTTATATTCAGCTAATAGAACTTGTTTTTGGAAATCAGAACATAAGTCAATATCAATGCTATCTAAATTAAATTTGACATCAATACCCTTAAAAAATTCTATCATATTAAACATCAAATCATCAACTATATTACAAGTGTATTCTTTTAAATTAGATAAAGTACCCAATTTCGATAATTCACTTTTTTCTTGAAGGTATATCCTTGTTGTTTTAGGAGTACTATTAGTAAAGCACCATAATATGGTTACATTATAGAATTTCAATTTAAAAGATTTATAATAATGATTCAACTTCATGATAATCCTTTTAACTTTCGCCTAACTCGTTTATATTTCTACAATCCTACCCTATTAAATTATTTAAACCTTTTCGTAATTTTGTACAAATCATTGCTTTATTAGCCCATACATAGGATGGCGGAATTCACTCAAGTATCTTTTTCAGCCCCTCTCTACTTATGCCTGCCTGTTTTAAAATTTCGATCAATGTTCCCTTTGGCAAATCTCTTTTATGGAGAGGAACAATAACTCTCCTTTTTGTTACTGGATGGTAATAAATATGATGACTTCCTTTCACCCTATCCAGTACGAATCCTTTCTTTTCGAGAATCTTGATAGTTTTCTTAGGAGTAAGGGTTGGAAGTTTAGGCATGAGCTTCTACCGTTAGGGTGTATTCTAAAGTCTCCTTCTCCGTAGGTATCTCTTCACCGTGCTCTTTCAAGCTTTCTATGTATAATTCGATGGCTTCCTTTGCCATCTCTATTGATTTTTCTATTGTGTCCCCGTATGTAATACAACCGGGGAGAGATGGAACTGTTACCGTATAACCTCCCTCAGGCTCTTTCCTAAGCAGAACTCTATAGCTTAATAGTTTCATGATATCACCTACTATCACTTCTTTTAATAAATCTTTTTCTTTTTTCTATAGATCTCATCGGTTTTATATGGATGTGTCATATTTTTCTAACATTATATTTTAAAAATCTCTACCCTACTAAGATATATATCTGTTTCCATATTTGAGATAAAGAAAAATCAACCAATTAAATCAATGATCCAAAAAGAAGATACTTCGGCACCCTCGGAATTAACCATTTAATGTAACTTTTGTATGTCCTTTTTAAAGCAGGAACTTCGAGGTATTTATCGAGGATCTCTTCGTTACTGGTAAAGATTTTAAAGAAGATTCCGGGAAAACGATGCATCATCCTTGAAAGCATCAGTGAATATTTTAAATTATCGGCAAATTCTAGTTCACAGATTGATTCATACTTCTTCAATGAGCTTAACTCGTTCTTATTCAATAGAATATCAGATATTATTTCTGCCGCTATCTGTCCTGATCTTATTGCATACGCGATGCCCTCTCCATAAAATGGATCTACGAATCCTGCAGCATCTCCACATAAGGCGACTCTTGAGCTTACCGTATTTCGCTTTAGTCCTCCGACAGGAATCAAATGAGCTCTCAATTCATACTTGTTGTTAAAGCCATTGCTACGTAAAAAATTTATCATCGTTTTCTTGGGAGAGGGTAAATCCTTTGCCAGCCCCCCTATCCCTACGGAGTAGTAATTTTTATGAGGGAGTATCCAGCCGTAACCCATTTTTGATATACCGAGGTGAATATCTATAGCGTTATGGATGTATCTATCTATTTCTTCATTCTCTTCTTTAATTTCCGTAACCATGCATATACCGTACTCATTCCTTTTATCTCTCCTTCTTATTCGATTTTTAAGTTTTCCTTGCGATCCTTCTGCCACAATAGCGAATTTCGCTTTATGCACACCCGCATCGGTATATACTTCTACGTAGTTGTAATTTTCTTTATAATCGATAACTTTTTCTCCCATCTTTACTTCAATTCCAGTTTCTTTGGCTTTTTCCAATAGATAATTGTCCAGAATACTCCTGGTTACCAGAGTTGCTATCCGATACTTTTTGTGTTTTTCAATAACTCGGTCTCTGAAGTGCACCCTGGCCCCGAATATATCTCTCTCGTGAATGGATTTAGGAATAGTAAAATCAAGATACGACATTGCCTGTTCAGAAAAAGCTCCCCCGCAGGGTTTATATCTTGGGAACGTTTCTTTTTCAATTAAGAGAGTTTCTAAACTCATATTTCCTGCGATCCTGCCTGCCGCCGATCCGGAAGGTCCGCCGCCTGCAATAATTAAATCGTACATAGTTATACAGATTCTTGTTCCTCCAATTATTTAAATATTTTTGTAATCTGTACAAATATCCGATCTCCCTTTGCTTAGCTAACAAAGACCAATAATATCATAAGCTTTTCTTTCTAGCCTTTAATTGTTCCATTTCAAAATTTGAGAACTTCCTGGTATCCTTCCAGATCCAGCAATCCATGACCGGATACATTAAAGGCAATCACCTTCTCCTCATTATTCCTTTTGCACTTTAGAGCCTCATCAATAGCACAACAAACACTGTATGCAGACTCCGGAGCAGGTAAAAATCCTTCTTTTTGAACAAACATCTGGGCCTTCTTAAATACATACTCCTCATCCGGAGGATAAGCAATCGTATCCAGCATCCCCTTATGCCTCAGCAAGCTCAAAATTGGTGAACACCCGTGATATCGTAAACCGTCTCCTTTTATAGGCACCATTTTCACTTGATGCCCCAAAGTATACATTTTCAACATAGGCGTCTTTTCAGCGTGATCTGCAAAATCATACCTGTACTTCCCCTGTAAGTTGGGAGAAGCCTCACTCTGTGCTGCAATGAAATGTATCTCCTTCTTTTTCTTCAAGAGATCATGATAGAACGGAATGGCAAACCCGCCGAAATTGGACCCGCCACCTATACAGGAAATAACCACATCGGGATACTCATCAATCAACTCGAACTGTTTCTTGGTCTCTTGCCCAATTATAGTCTGGTGCATCAAAACATGGTTTAAAACTGATCCCAAAGTGTAAACTGCGTTCGGGTCTCCCTCTGCATCTTCCAGTCCTTCGGATATGGCAATTCCTAAAGAACCCACATGTTCTGGATCTTCCTTTAACAATTCCCTTCCAACTTCAGTCTTATCGCTGGGGGAGGCATACACCTTCGCTCCGTACATTTCCATGAAACTCCTTCTATCACGCTTCCAGTTGTACACTGCTCTCACCCAGTAGACAGTACACTCCAAATCGCATAAACGAGCCGCATACGCCAAAGCTGTTCCCCATTGACCCGCTCCAGTTTCTGTAGTTACCCGCTCAAATCCTTCTTTTTTTGCATAGTACGCCTGGGCTAAAGCCGTATTCACCTTATGAGATCCCGTAGGAGAGTAAAACTCAGCTTTGTAGTACATTCGTGCAGGCGTATTTAGATACTTTTCAAGTCGTCTGGCTCTAAACAACTGCCGAGGTCGTCCCGCCTGCTCATACAACTCCATGATACCCTCAGGGATATCCACCCATCTCTCCTGGGACATTTCTTGCTTCAAACATTCACCTATCAGGACTTTGGACAAAAAATCCAGCCTGGATTCACCTTCTTCGGGATCCTTGGGTGGGGGCAGCGGCTCAGGCAAATCTGGAACAATGTTGTACCATTTTCTAGGCATCTCTTCTGGAGGAAGAATGATTTCAGTACGCATAATATTATTCGGGAGTATAGTTTAAAAGATTTGCGCTTTGGTATGCTTTTCACAAGCACATTCTTCCTAAAGATTTCACTCTTTCTTTCTTCGCTGCATTAACCGTATGATTCCCAGCAAGAAATTCACTCTCGGTACTTTCTCCATGTAGCGTTTGTAATCCTCCCCAAATTTCCCTATGAGGAAATAATCTTGTTGCCATATTGCTATATAAATCAGTATCGCCGCCGGAATGCCAATAGTAGTAATTAACCATTTTTGCGCAACCATAATGATGCCAAGACATATCAAAATAAAAGACAGATATTGCGGATGCCGGATAACGGCGTATATTCCTGTATCGACAATAACAGTTGTATTAATGTAGCTTTCTCCTTCTGGCACTCCGCCTTTTTTGCGAAACGTGAAGACAGGTATAACGGCTAAGAAGGCTGCAGCGAAGAGGATTAACCATCCGAGATTGCCAAGTAATTCATTTGCAGGCGTATGATAATTAAAAATAAAGAGTGCGACTTCCGTTATCATCAGAGCAATTGCAACGCCCCAGATCGATTTCCATCCGCTCCACCGTTTCATAGTTAATCTCTTTTTAAAATCATTTAAATCTTTCTATTATACTTAGAGGATCAGAAAAGTTTATATACTCGGGAGCATATATTAGGAACAGTGCAGTATAAAACTGCATATAAAGAAGTGGTAGTATGAAAAAAGGTGTGATTGTTCTTATGGTATGTGCTGTGTTGCTTGTATCGGCAACTGCATGGGCTTTGAACAGAAATGAAGAAGTAACCTTAGGAACTCCCAAGGATCTTAAAGATTTTTTTGTGGATTCCGAAGGTAAACATATAGCAATAATAGTTGTGGGGAGAAATGCACCAGCTACTGATGTTACAGGAGCGGCATGGATAGCTGCGGCAATGGAAACTCTGGCTCAGGAAAAAGGAACAACAATAGATCCGGAATCTCTAATCATAAATGATAATGAAGTAACGGAAGATATGAAAAATACGTATAACATCCTCCTTGTGGGTGGGCCTGAACTAATTGATTATAATGGTGAACGGGTAATACGTAATACACTTACAAAAGAACTCTGCGATATGAAAAATATGACCATAGAGGGATCTACTTATATGTACGTCATTGATGCATTCGCAAAAGGTAAAGACGTCATAATCGTGGTAGGCGAAGGCAGAGAAGGTCCAAAGAATAATGCTAAGAAATTAGCTGAAGGCATGATATAAAAGAGACACGACATTAATAAAATCTCTTTTTTATTTTTTGCAATTCTCAAAACTCTGACGAGTTTTGTAGGTATCGTAAATAATCGTGAGATATTTTATCTTACCATCAGAGAACTTGAAGACATCGACGCATTCAAAAGATGTTGGTGTCCCATCTTTTAACATCCATTCATAAAGAAAATGTGCTGCTCCAACATTTCTATTATTCTTATTTGTAAATAGATTCAGTAACGTTATTTTTGATTTTGCCGTATCCTTGAACAGTTTTTTATAAAACTCTGATGCTTTTATTTTCCCGTATAAAGGAGAATTGACCACGGCATCTTCTGTAAATAATTTTATGATATCTCCATAACTGCCTTTCTCTAATGCTTGTAGATATAGTTTCAGTGTTTTTTCAATTTCCATAACACCAGTAAATTATCAGATTATATAAGTGTTATGAAGTGTATATATCCCCATATTTATTTCTCTAAGCACCAGAGAACCGCTTTTTTCATCAACTCCCAGTCCGAACCCTGATCATCCCATTTATCACTAGGAGGAAATCCATCGCGATCACTGTCCTCCTCGAATTCGGGATGGGCACCGATTATGAATACCCTGCCAAGACCATACTCGAAGGCTACCATTGCAGGCTGATTTACGATCTCATACTTCCCTAAGATCTCAATATCGGCATCCTCGTTCGGTAAAAACGTTGGCCCGTAGCAGTAAGCGATCCATACGGAATCTTGCTTGGATTGTGTTATAGAATGAGTGTGATCCACGATATTTACTTCGCACATAGTACAGGGGGGATATGGTGCGATCGCATCAATAGGACCCTGGGTCGTGCCGGGGAATATCGCTAAGGGTGTCACGGGGAGTTGATCCCCCTGCCAGATAACCTTCTCTCCTGTAAAGTAGGCTCCGCCACATATTCCAATATAACTTCCTCCCTCACGAATAAAATTCCTTATGTTTTCTTTGCCTTCTGAAGAAATATCCCGGGAATACTGGTACATGTCACCACCAGGAATACACAGAATACTGAAATTGCCAAGTCCCTCATTGTTAATGTAATCTGCTTTTACCAATATGACCGTATACCCCATCCATTCAAACATGCTTCTAGTAGCTTGGATACAGCCTTCATCGGCACCTTGATCTGAATAAAGGGCTATGATAATACTTTTATCCGGTGGACTCTGACTCGTATCCTTTTCTATTTCTTGGTTTATACAGCCTGAAATAAAAATTGTTGAAATCAAGACAAAAATTAAAATAATGTGTTTTAATTTCATATTTTACCTATAAATTCTTTCATATAAAAAACTTCTGCACCATTTATAAAATCTCCTGTGAGGGATCAAGTTATGGGAAGAATCAATGTGCCATGAGTGAGGTCCCTCATCATAAAGATATTTTCATACTCTGAACCTGCAGCACGATGAATGGCTCCATCTACTCCTCCACCAAGAAGCAACACAGCTATGGCATCTACTTTTTGCTTAGTGATATCTCCTTTTATGATCTCTATTTTTGCTAATATACTATCTTTTTTGAGAAATGTTTTTAATGTCTTTTTATAAACCTTTATTATGAGAATAGTTTTCGACTTTGATGACACATTAGAAAACTCATGGCAAGCGTCACGAAAGGGAATTAAAGAACTTGTAAAGTTCTTTTTTAAAAAAAGAATGTTTAAAATTGTTATTCTTATTTTATTCAGAAAAAATGAAGAGTTTGTTAAAGATGAATCTCTCCTTTTAGATAATCCCTACAGAATAATTAAAAAGTTCATAGAGTTCTGTTATGGAAAATCTGACCCAAAAACAGTTCAGGAAGCGGATGATATCTTTAATAAAGCCTTTTATTCTCATTTTAAACTTTATCCAGAAGCAAAAATTGTTCTGAAAAAATTAAAAGATCATGAACTCATTCTTATTACGGACGGCGATTCAGAGTATCAGAGAAAAAAAATAAAATTTCTAGATATTGAAAAATATTTTAAGGAGATATATATCTCTGGGGAAACAAAAATCTCAAAAATCAATCCGGAAGCTTTTAAAATAATAAAAAGAGCGGATTACATGATAGGAGACAGAATAAAAACAGATATCGAAGGGGGAAAGTTTATAGGCGCAAAAACTATTCTTTTTGAGAATGGACTTTTTATTAAAGAAAACAGAAAATCTGATATAAAGCCAGATTATGTTATAAAAGATCTAGAAGAGATTCTAAGGATTATTCCAACTTTTCAGGGTCATGAACAGTAAAGAAAAGTACTATAACTCCTAAAAAACCGACGAAACCGCAGAGAACAAACGGTTCCTTTACGCCTATGTTGTCATAAACCCAGCCTCCAATTAACGGACCCGCAAGGAGTCCCAAGTTTCTCCATGTGGTAAAAATACCCATTACTTTTCCTCTTGTCTCTTTATAAGCGATACTAGTAACTATAGCATCGTTTGCAGGCCTCGCCATTCCAGTGCCCAATGCTGCGAAAATAATGGGGAACAAGAGTGTAGAGAATTTCCTAGCGAATATTATTGCTAATGTACCTAAAGAGCTTAATGTTCTTCCCAGGATCAGAAAGGTTCTTCTCCCATAATTATCCGAGAGCTCTCCTGTTATTGGTTTTATAATGAGTCTTACTGTACCTCTCACTCCAAAAATTATGCCGATGGCTACAGTGGATAATCCCAGTATATCTTTAGCATAAACAGATAGAATAGTCATCGTCAATCCAAGTGCAAAGGCAGTTGTGAATCCGGCAACACATACACCATACAAAACAGTTTTATAGGGTGTAAGTTCTTTTCTCACTACTATTTCTTTGGATACAATATGTGGTGCTGTTTCTTTTACCCTCAAAACAATTAAAACGGCGCTGATAAAAGCCATTATGGAACATATATGAAAACTGAAGGACATAGAAAATATCCCTGAGAGTGTACCACCTATAAATGGACCAAAAGCCAATCCAAGATCCCACATCATTGAAAAGAGTCCCATAGCCTTTCCTCTATCTTCAAATCTTACAATATCTGCAGCCATCACCGTAGCAGCGGGCCAGACGATACCTGAGGCAGCTCCCTGTATCGCTCGTAATGCGTAGAGATGCCATAGCTGTGTCGCTTCGCCAAAAAGAAACATGTCTATTGCATATATAAACAATCCAAAAGCAATGAGCTTCTTTCTACCAATCTTATCTGCCAAATGTCCCCCCGGATATGATGTTAGTGTTCTTGTAAGAGCAAACATAGCCGTAAGAACCCCCAATTCGACTCCTGTGGCTCCAAAATCCTTTGCATAAAGAGGAAGAAGAGGTATTATCAAGCCAAATCCGAGCATACTGACAAAGACTGCAAAAAGTAACTCTGCTAAATTTTTATACTCTTTAATGACCCTGTAATTTTTACTTATAAAGTTCATTGTTGTATGGGTGCGCATATATGCTTATAAAGGTTATCGTGGATTGCTAAAAATAAATGAAGTTGATATAGGAAACCTTTTAAAGTGTCTCCTCCTATTTTTATCATGAAAAACAAGGTGCGTGATCCCCGCCAATTTTGATCCCCTTGCATAGAGTAAGGAGGTTTTTCTATGCTTAGTTTACACGAAAAAAAAGTTCTTATGGCTTTAAAGGAGAATAAAGAAGAGAGTGTAGAAAATACGGCAGAAATAGCAGGACTGGACGAAGTTGCTGTAATGAGAGCTGCACTCTGGCTTTCTTCTAAGAACTTGATAAAAATTGAAGAAAAAACTGAGAAAATCGTCAAAATTACGGATGAAGGAAGAAAACTTTCGAAAAAGCTGCCTGAAAGAGAAATATTAAGGAAGATAGGAAAAGGAATATTTCTCGATCAGATGCACCTGGAAAATGGAATTGCACTCGGATGGCTTAAAAAAAGAAATTGGGCCGGAATTAAAAGGATAGAAAACAGAAATTTCTTGGAAATTACCGAAGAGAGTAAAAATTTCTTAAATAAGAAAACAGAAGATGAAAAAATTCTAGAAAAACTACAAAAAGGCAAGATGAGCCTCCAGGAAATTCCGAAAAACGTTCTGGACATTTTAAAATCCAGAAAAGCTATAGTAATAAAAGAGAAGATCAGAAGAAATATTATCCTGACAGATCTCGGGATTCAGGAAATAAAAAAAGGTATAGTCCTAAAAGAAGAGGTATCGCAGCTGACACCAGAAATAATAATTAAACAGTCATGGAAAAATGCAGAATTTAAAAAATTCAATATACGAACAGATGTAAAGAATATACACCCTGGAAAAAAACACTTTGTGAACCAAGCTTTAGAATATGTGAGAAGTATCTGGATAGAGATGGGTTTCAAAGAGATGAAAGGTCCTATAGTGGATACACAGTTCTGGGTATTCGATGCTCTTTTCCAGCCGCAAGACCATCCTGCCAGAGATATGCAGGACACGTTCTTTTTAAAATATCCCGAAGAAGGTCCTCTCCCAAGAAGAGAACTGGTAAAAAGCGTGAAGAATATGCATGAAAACGGAATAATGGAAGGCTGGGGATATAAATGGAATGAAGACATAGCAAAAAAACTCATTTTGAGAACGCACACTACAAGTCTATCCGCAAGAACATTGGCAGAGCTGAGTAAAGACGATATTCCCGCCAAATTTTTCTCTATAGGAAAAGTCTTCAGGAATGAAACATTAGACTGGAATCATTTAGCCGAGTTTTACCAGGCAGATGGTATTGTAGTCGATGAAAATGCCAACTTCAGGCAACTTCTGGGGTACTTAAAAAGATATCTGGTAAAGATGGGATTCGAAAAATTTAGATTCAGGCCCGCGTACTTTCCGTACACGGAACCGAGCGTTGAAGCAGAAGTATTTCATCCTATAAAAAAACAGTGGGTGGAGTTATTTGGAGCTGGAATATTCAGACCCGAGGTGGTAGTTCCTCTGCTTGGAGAAGATATCCCCGTGCTTGCATGGGGGCCTGGTCCTGAAAGAATAATAAGAGAATACTGGAATATCGTTGACCTGAGGGATCTCTACAAAAATGATCTAAAACAACTGAGAGAATTAAAGTTATTTTTCAAAAGGTGAGAAAATGCCCACAATAACTATTGATAAGGACGATCTTCTGGAATTGATCGGGAAAGAAATAGATAATAAGATTTTGACGGAGAAAATACCGATGATGGGAACCGAACTGGAGAGTTTCGGTGATGAAATAACAGTTGAAATATTCCCTGATAGACCTGATATGCTCTCCGTCGAGGGGTTTGCTTTGGCACTTCAGGGATTCTTAGACATTAAGACAGGATTATATCATTTTAAATCCAATGACTCTAAATACAGAGCTTTTATAGATGAAAAAGTAAAAAAAGTGAGACCTGACGCTGTCTGTGCAGTTGTAAAAGATATAGGGCTAAATGATGCTGCTATTAAATCCTTAATGCAGGTGCAGGAGAAACTGCACCTTACACACGGAAGAAACAGGAAAAGAGTGGCCATAGGTGTTCACGATCTTGACAAAATAGATTTTCCTGTTTGCTACACGACAATGCCAAAAGATTACAAATTTATACCTTTGGAATGTGAGGGGGAAATGACTTTAGATGGGATCCTTCAGAAACACAAAAAAGGAGTGGAATATAAGCATCTTCTAGAAAAATATGAAGAGTATCCTCTCTGGATAGACTCCAAGGAACAAGTTCTATCAATGCCGCCTATAATAAACTCGGAGTATACAAAGGTAACAGAAACTACAAAAAGTCTTTTCATAGATATCACGGGATACGGGCTTAAATACCTAAAACAGGCTTTGAACATCCTCATAATGAGTCTGGCAATTAGAAAGGGAAAAATTTATTCTGTAAATGTTAAAGATGGAAATAGAGAGTATAGATACCCAGATATGACCTCAAAAAAGATGGAGATAGACGTAGACTATACAAACAAAGTTCTAGGACTTGATTTAAGCTCTAACGAAATCTCAGAGTTTCTAAAAAGAATGAGATATGATATAGAAGGTAAAAATGTCCTTATTCCTGCATACAGGGCAGATATAATGCATAAAATTGATATTGTAGAAGATGTTGCCATAGCATATGGATTTAACAACTTCAAGCCTGAGATTCCAAATATATCAACTATTGGTGAAAACGATCCGTTTGAAGAGTTTTTAAGGATCATAAGAAATCTGGTTATAGGTTTTAAATTAACGGAGATAAAAAATTATGTCCTGACAAACGGAGAAGATCTCTTTAAAAAAATGAATTTGGAAGAAGAGAGAATAGCTGAGATGCAAAATGCTTTGACTGTGGAGTATAACGTACTGAGAAACTCGTTAATACAAGGATTAATGCGCGCATACTCTATAAATACCCATTATGAATATCCTCAAAACATATTTGAGATGGGAGAAGTTTTCAGAATCGAAAATGGAAAGATACAGGAAGAAGTTAATCTTTCTGTTGGTATATGCCATGAAAAGGCTAATTTTACAGAGTGTAAGGAGATTTTAAATTCGTTTTTCGAAAATCTGGGGATAAAATATGATATAGAAGAAAAAGAAAGAAAATGCTTCATAAAAGGTAGGGCTGGCAGTATCATGATAGATGGAAAACAAATAGGATACATAGGCGAGATTCATCCCCAGATACTTTCGAACTGGAACATCGGAATGCCAGTAGCGATCTTTGAAATAAATCTAAATGAAGTTTATAAGAGGGTTTGAAAAAAAATTCGTATCTACCCAATACAACAACCTTTATAAATTATCATATTTAAAGGTAATCGTATGAAAGAGTTCAATCTTAAAAAAACCATAAAAATCTCGGCTGCGCTGATAATAGCGATATTTATTCTTGCTTATGCTGTAAACTGTTCTACATATTACAAAAACAGAATAGAGGTCTTTGAAGTAAAGGGTGTTATAGAAAACTTTGAAATGGCAGAGAATTTAACAGAAGTGGGCTCCGATCCAAACGTTAAAGGTATAGTTCTCAAGGTCAACAGCCCTGGAGGGGGGGTTTACGCTTCGAGAGAGTTAGAAAAAGCTGTAAAAGATATAAAGAAAAAGAAGCCTGTAGTCTGTATAATCGAAGATTATGGTGCTTCTGGAGCATACTATGTTGCTTCTGCAACTTCATATATATATGCTTATGAAAACTCCACGACACTGGCTATAGGCGTTCTTGCTGTGTGGGTTGATTACTCAAAATACAACGAAGAGAAAGGAATAACATACTGGGTCTGGAAATCTTCGGATGAAAAAGATTTTGGTGCTCCGTGGAGACCCCCTACAGAAGAAGAGAAAGCACTGCTCCAATTGCAGATAGACATTATATACGAGGAATTCATAAAAACAGTAGCGGAGAACAGAAACATGGATATAGAAACGGTGAGAAAAGACGCTAACGGGATGGCATATCTTGCAAGTGATGCTGTATCGCTTGGATACATAGATTCTATAGGAAACTTTGAAGATGCTCTGGAGAAAACAAAAGAACTTTCCAGAGTAAAGAAGTATATACTCGTCTGCCAGGAAGATAGCTCCTGGGATATACTGAAAAAATCCTTGATTAAAGGCTTTGACTTCTAAGGTGATCGTTTGCAGAAAAAAGTTGAGGATATAAAGATAAGGAAAGACATGAGCGTTAAGGATCTAATAGACGAGATGTATGAAGCTGGTGGATTCACTGGTAAAAAAATGGCTTTGGGATTGAATATTCTAGAAAAAATGGAGAAAGAAGAATGCTACAAGTTCCTTTCATTTCCCGCATGTATAATAGCTACAGGTGCCAGGGGTGTTATAAAAGATCTGATAAAAAACAAACTCTTTGATTGTATTATTACTACGTGCGGGACTTTAGATCACGATCTGGCAAGAATCTGGAAAGATTATTACCATGGAGACTTCAATTTAGACGATGTTAAACTTCATAAAGAAGGAATAAACAGGTTAGGAAATGTATTGGTTCCAAACGAATCTTACGGTATAATTCTCGAAGAAAAACTCCAGAAGATATTTGAGAAGATAGAGAATAAAGATTACTCTTCAAAGGAACTCATATGGGAGATTGGAAAAAATATAAGCTCCAAAGACTCCATAGTTTACTGGGCATATAAAAACAAGATACCTATATTTGTCCCCGGTATTACGGATGGTGCATTTGGGTTCCAGTTATGGATGTACGCTCAGGAAAACAAATTGAGAGTAGACCCGCTGAAAGATGAAACTGAACTCTCTGAGATAATATATTCGGCTGGAAAAACAGGAGCGTTGATGATCGGAGGTGGAATCTCGAAGCACCATACGATATGGTGGAACCAGTTTAGAGGGGGATTAGACTATGCTGTTTACATTACCACTGCACCAGAATGGGACGGCTCTCTCTCCGGCGCAAGAGTGAGAGAAGGAATATCGTGGGGGAAGATAAAAGAAAATGCAAAATATGTCACCATAGAAGGTGACGCCACAATAATTCTTCCTATACTAACTCTGGCGTTATTGCAGAAACTATAGCTTAAAACGATGATCAATTATCAAGCCCACGAAGCTTAAAAATAGGAGTATATAAGCTAAAATTTTTGGAAAAACAGTATTCGGAATTTTAGATTTAGCTGTTATGAATTTATTTTCCTGTAAAAAGACGATATATCTCTCTGTCCTTCCTACGTATGTCAGATTTCTCAGGAAATCGGGATTTCTTTTTTTGGCCTCATTTAAAAAATTCGTATCAGCTATAAAAAGTTTCGCTGCTGAGGGCGGCGTTTTCAGATCGGGTTGAACCTCATGCCACATGCCCTGCATCTGAGATCTCCCTGTTACGCTTGTTATAAGACATCCTATAGTTGGATTCGTTATAAAGAATATGTCATCAGGTTCTATATTACTCTCGACAATTCTGCAGAGATCCATTGTCTCCTGAGTGATGAGACTCGGAGCAATATTTCCCTTTGCCAATGTCAGGATTGTTGGATTTTTGTTCTCAAACTCGTTACCAAGAGGAGTCGTGCTGAAGACAGGATCGAAGAGATTGAAGCCTATTAAAAACAAAATTGCCACTACAAAGCCTATTCTCAGGCCGTATCTTTTTTGATTTCTGAGTATGGAATTCTCAATCTCTGAAAGACTTATACCTCCAAGAATGGAAATTCCCAATGCTATATGTGCCCAGAATCTCATTGGATATTTGTAAAGGATCACAATCATGGATAAGAAATACATTGCCGGGAGGTAATAATGTTTTTTCTTTAAAAAGCAGTAAACAAGCCCAATAAATCCAAAAAACATAGGAATTAGATGAATCTCACTCTGCAAGATCGTGCCGAATGTCTCTGAAGTCATCTCCCCATAATTTATTAGTATATGTATCATCCACGGTAAAAAAAGCAGATAACTGAAAGCAAGAGTTTTCATGACCATCTTTCTTTTATCTTTATTTAATACGGCATATATAATAAGGGCTGCCCCTACAATATGGGGCATGGAAATATGAGTATATAACGCAAGACTCATCAGTATGACAGAACTTAAAAGTTTATTTTTTTCTACAGCCCAGAATATTAGCGGTGTTAAAACGAGAACAAGAGATGTGGCGTTTGTAAGAGCCTGTGACCTGTAAAAATTGAAAGGTATCGTAATCAAAAGAACAACATAAAAAGCTGTTTTTCTATCAAATATTTCTCTTGTATAAAAGAATACAGATAACTGCACCAGAGGAAACATTATAAAACTTATTATTTTCCCTACAGTTACCATAGGTAAGAATTCATACATAAAAGCCATTATTACGTGAAGGAGAGGAGGATACAGATGGGTTCTTCCAAGAGGTGCAAACTCCCAGAAATCATGCAAAACAACGCCTCCTGCCATATCAAATCCTTTTGCTGTACTCATATGATAAAAGATGTCCACAAAAACTGGAAAAATATTAAGCCTTTTTAGAGAGAGAAGTGTACTTACTACTATAATTCCCAGTGCCAATAGATCATATCTGTTCAATTTTTTCATTACAATCTCCTGAGTTCTTCAACTGCTCTTTTAATCAGTTCTAACGCCAGATTATAATCTTCGTTTCTATAAGCTATCTCCGCTTTTCTGGAAAGTTCGACTACATTAGAAACGTCTTTTCCTTCCAAGTTTTTCTCCTGGATCATTTTTTTAAATGTTCTTACCTTATCACGATATTCTCTTTCTGGTGAATTTGTTAAGAAGTAGAAAGTACTTATTAAAAGAACAAATATGAGAGTTCCTGCGATAATGGCTAGTAATAACTTTCTTTTTGAGATTTTTTTACCGCCAACAAGATAATCCACATTCTCATTTTCCAGTATCGATTCTATATCTTCCTTCTGGGGCTCTTTTATACCCATCTCTTTTAAAATATCTTCTCTTTCCATAGCGTCTATACTCTCTTTAGTTTTATATAATTTTCTTTGCCCTTCTTTATCTCTATTATCTCCTTTTCTTCCAATCTTTTGAAAAGCCTCCATGCTGTTGTTTTTGGGATATTCAAACTCTTTCTTATATCGGAAGATAAAGAATCCCCATTTTTCTTCAAAAACTCTATTACTTCTTTTTCTTCATTTGTAAGTCCTGAAAATTTTATTTTTTTTCCCCGCAGAACATAAACTCCCAGACAGAATAAAAACGCACATATGCCTACCAGAAAATAGACAAACTTACTCTGTTCTCTTGTCTCTGCGGTGAAGAAATAGCTTATTTCCTGATCACCTTTGGATATTTTGATTTTGTTTTCTGATATCTCTAATGGAATATTATTCAGATCTATAACTGTTATTCCTTCCGGAAATATCACAGTAAACTCTATGGGGGAAGTGATCTCCAAGGTCCAGACTATTCCCTCTTTGCTTGTGAGATCGGGAGTATCATACTCTATATTTATCTCTGTATTATTTTCTGTATCTATAATTATTTCATTTCCAGAGATATCATAATCGAGTATCTCTTTCTTTCCTGTAACCAAAATATTATCTAAATTTTCTCCAAAAACTGGAATACTGATCATGATATCTTCATCCACATTCAACACCTGAGAAATATGACAGTATCCGTCCCTGTAAACAGTTATACTTAACTCCTGAGTTTCTTCTCCGTATATACAAGGTATCATAAAAAAAATTAAAAAAAAGAGAATTTTAGGATTCATTTCTGATTCCCCTAAGTTTTTCCTGGAATTCCTGCATTTCTCTGTAAAGTTCTCTTATTTTTGGCAAAGCTTCCTTGTATTTTCCTTCATTTATCAACGAATTAACATTATTTAGATCACTTTCGATCTTTCCAAGATCTTTTTCGAGATCTTGCACATCGTATCCCTCTTCTCTAAGTTTATCTAACGCTTGTTCATAGAACTGTATTCTTTTTTTTGCAGTTTCATTGAGTTTCTCGAGTCTTTGCTTTATTTTTTCCCCATATCTGTTTTTCCACTGTTCTTTCAAGTTTTTTAAGATATTCCCTGCTTTTTGAACCTCTGATTCTGCTTTTATTGCCTCTCCATTTTCTAAATACGTCCTTGCTTTTTCCAGATGAGTTTCTGCATTATCCAGCAGAGCTATAATCTCTTCATTCTCTACTATTTCCCTTATTCTCGATATGTAACTTTCCATTCTTTCGATCTGCCCTTCGATCCTTTCTTTAACTTTTCCACCAGCTTCTTCTTTTAACAGCATAGCGCATTCTCTGAATTTATGCATTGCCTCTAAACAGCTTTCTATAGCTCTGTCGTATTCTTCTTCGTTGTAAAGGTTTTTAGCCTTGTCTAATTCCTCATTTGCTTCTCTGAATAATTCTTCGGCTTCGTTGTTTTCTATTCTATCTAAAATAGACCCCAATTTTGCTTGTGCCTTTTCACACAGTCCTATCATTCTTTCTGCCTTTGTTTTGGAATTTTCCTCAGCGTTGACAGATATGGCTGCCAGTACCATCAGGAGAATCAATCCGATTGCAATTTTTTTCATTTTTTCACCAATCTTTTTTCCTTCTTTCTAGTTTTTAAGGGACACGGTGGAACGAACGTT
>DAOVEQ010000155.1 GCA_030668905.1 Thermococci archaeon | reverse complement strand
CTGAACAAAGGTTCAGAAGTAGAAGTAGTAATTGACGGAGATGCTAATGAGTTCGTGAGAAAATTGAAGGAAAATCTGCCTATCACAGCAAAGATCACTGAAGTAACTATAAAAGAAGATAACAGGCATTTTGAAGTTTTTCGCATATTAAAAAGTAAAAGTGGTGAACGTTACTCGCCAATCCCTGTGGATAGCGGCATATGCGATGACTGTTTACGCGAATTTTTTGATCCTAACGATAAGAGATATCTCTACCCCTTTACAAACTGTACTGTATGTGGTGCAAGGTTCAGTTTAATTCGAGATCTCCCGTATGATAGAGAAAGAACATCCATGGGAGAGTTTAAACTTTGTGAGGATTGTAACTCAGAGTATACGAATCCCATGGACAGGCGGTATCACGCGCAAACTATATCCTGTCCCAAATGCGGTCCTTCATACAAACTGTACGACAAAGAACAAAAAGAGATCGATAATCCTATCAGACGTTTTTCAGAATATATTGATCAGGGAGCGATAGGTGTTATAAAATCCTGGGGGGGCATGCATCTCTGCTGCAAACTTGACAAAATAGAGAAATTTAGAGAGTGGTACAAAAGACCGCAGAAACCCTTTGCAGTTATGGTAAAGGATATTGCCACTGCTGAAAAATATACACATGTCACAGAAGAAGAAAGAGAATTACTGTTTTCCAACAGAAAGCCCATTATATTAGCACATAAAAAGAACTGCGAACATATATCTCCTGGCATATCGACTATTGGGATTTATCTCCCCTATACGGGTTTACATCATCTGCTTTTCTCGTATATGGATACAGATGCATTGATCATGACATCTGCAAATATTCCCGGCGAGCCTATGCTGATAGATAATAAAGATGTATTTTCCCTGGAGGCGGATATGTATTTACTGCATAATAGAGCAATACCCAATAGAATTGACGACTCTGTCATAAAAATATGGAAAGGAAAGAGATTTTTCCTGAGAAAATCACGGGGATACGTACCGGATCCTATAGAAATGAATCATAAAAAATCGATCCTCAGTGTAGGCGCCGAAGAAAATGTTTGCGGTGCTGTCTCAAATAACGGAACGCTTTATGCAACGCAGTATATAGGAAATACGAGATATTATCCGACTCTTGAGTTTTTAGAAGATAGTCTGAGGCACATGATGAAAATAACAGGAGTGAAAACTCTGGATGGTATAGGAATGGATCTGCATCCTTTATATAATACAAGAAAGGTTGCAAAGAAATTTGCTGAAGAACATAGTACACAGATTATGGAAATACAGCATCACTGGGCGCATGCTGCTTCTTTGTTAATAGATAACAGATTAGATGAAGGAGTTATAATAACTATAGACGGCTCGGGATACGGAACTGATAATACTATATGGGGGGGGGAGGTTTTATATGCTACATACAATGAATTTGAAAGATTGGGGCATCTGGAGAATATACCTCTCATAGGTGGGGATAAGGCTATAAAAGATCCGAGAAGGCTTGTGTTTGCAATTTTTAAAAAACTCGGCAAAGAAAAGTATTTCCATGACAGCAAAGCCGAGATTTTATCCAAGTTGATTAAAAAATCGCCGCAAACTAGCAGTTTGGGAAGGATACTGGATGCATTATCATGTTATTTAGGTATCTGTACTAAACAAACATATGAAGGAGAGCCGGCAATAAAATTAGAGAAGTATCTGGAAAGAGGGAATCCAAGATATAAATTCGATACAGAAGTAAAAAATGGAGTAATAAACACCGTAGAATTATTTGAACAAATGGAAGAATATGTAAAACTATCCTTATCCGAGAAAGAAAAATCAGATCTGGCTTACTCTGCTGTAAAAGTCATAATGGAAAAATTAACAGAGATTGCCATCAATAATGATAAAGATATCAAGAAAATAGGCATTACGGGGGGTGTGTCCTACAACCTTCCAATAATCAATATGGTAGAAAAAAGATTAAAGAAAGAAGGATTTGAACTCATAACTCATAATAACATACCCAATGGCGATGGGGGTATTGCCGTAGGACAGAATGCAATCGTGGGGAGTTTGGTATCCTAATATAATTGTAGTTGAGTTTGTGGTGAAAATCTTTTAACTCCTCACCAATATTTTTCAATCCATTCTTTCAATTTTGTTCTACTAATCATCTCTATGCCACTCTTTTTAGCTCCTTCCTTTGCCGCTTTTGAGAATTTGCTACTATTAGTAACAACTATAGCCTTTTGACATCTGTAGAAGTCCTTAGCATACGAAGCTTCCTTCACAGCGTCATTGCCTATTGTACCAGAGTATCTCTTTGCTTGTACAGCAGTTTTTACTCCAAATTTTTCTATAATCAGATCCGCGCCTTGATCTCCAGATAATTTTGTATGTACAACTTCATATCCCATATTTTTAAAGAGTTTTTTAAGAAAGCCCTCGAACTCGTATCCACTCATACTATCAATTTCTAACATGGAGGGTCTTTCAACATCTCCTAACAAATTTCTTTCAAACAACTCCAAGCCTTTGTTTTCCAGAATTTTATTAATTTCGAGTTCAAGTTCTTGTTCGGATACTTCTATATTTTCTACCTCTTTTGCTAGCCTTTTGAGGTGGTGCTTATATTCTATAGCTTTTTTTTCATAAATAGATACATATTGATCTAAAAAGTCATAAAAACTATCTTGATTAGATTTGAAAAATTTTTCTTTAATTTTTTGATACTGAATCTCATCCATAGCATAATCATACATGGTAGAGAATACATATTCTTTATATTTTAACAGAAAATTATATCCTCTTTTTCTTAGGACTCGCATAAATTTTTCTCTTGACTCATAGTCTTCCACACCACATTTTTGTGCATATCCATTAACCAATTTTTTTACTTCTTC
>DAOVEQ010000107.1 GCA_030668905.1 Thermococci archaeon | reverse complement strand
GGCTTTCATGGCAGCGATCAGAGCGATAATAATCGGGATATTTGTAGTTATACCATTGTTTATTCTCTCTGTGGTGTTATATTTCATATACAAAGCTGTAAAAAAGAAAACGGGATTTAAGATAAGGAAATAACTTCATTGTATGTATTGAGAAACGTTTAAAAACTGGAAAATTATAGAACAGTGAAGAGATGAGATTATGGGTGATAAACAGACTACGGAGAAGAATTACTTCTGCCACATTGTAATTCCTTCAAAGAATTACCAAAAATCGAAGATTTTCTTTGAAAAAATTTTTGGATGGAAAGTCCAGGAAGTGCCAAGAACGAACACTCTAGATGTTTTGCTACCCTCAGAAAAAGGACCGAGCGCGGAATTGAACTCAGAAGAAGATATCATAGTTCCATCAATCTCTACATCTAATATCGATACCAAGCTTAAACTGATCGAAGAATTTGGTGGCAAGATATTAGAAGATAAGACGCCTATAGGAGAAAATGCAGAGTACGGACACTATGCATTGTTTGAGGATCCTCAGGGGAACAAGATGTGTCTTTATTCTGAGAAATGACAGATGAAAAAGAGAACATGTGAACATGGTTGGAGATGTACGAGTTAATTCTGTTTATTCAAAAGCCAGATATGGTGAGGACAGATTTGTAGAGGTAGAAGGATACAAAATACATTATGTTGAAGTAGGCAAAGGAGAACCCGTGATATTGATCCCGGGTTCATTCAGCACATACAGAACTTGGAACAGAATAATACCTCTGCTCTCTGATCATTATCGGCTTTTAGCATTAGACTATGTAGGAACAGGGGATTCTGATAAACCTGAGTCAGATTTTAAGTATACTACCGAGGAGCAAGCCGATTTGGTTGCGAAAATGATCAAAAAACTGGGACTCGGTAGAGTTAATTTAGTAGGAGTTTCATACGGGGGAGTAATTGTTTTGAATCTTGCAACCCGATATCCAGAATTAGTGAACAAAGTAGTCAGTATTGAAGGAAGTGTAATTATTCCAAAAAATTTAGGTGGATTTGATCTAATGCATTATATTTACATGCGGCCAATTGGATATTGTACTATTAGAATTATAAGAACAGGTTTGTTAAATAAACTTTTCATGAGACTGACAGCTGGTAAATGGTATCCACGTATGACTCCTGATGATAGGAAGGAGGTATTAGAAGAATTATTTTATAACACAAAAAGCGCTACTCGTGTCTCATGGTACTGGCAAAGTGTTTCACCTAAAACTTCTAAAAATTTTGAGGAAGAAGCAAAATCCATAAAGACACCAATCCTTTATCTTTATGGAAAACAGTCAGAGTTTATTGATATGGTTAATGAAAATATTAAGTTCTTTAAAACCTACCTTCCGAATGTTCAGATTGTAGGATTTGAAGATGGAATCCACGATTTACAAACGCAGAAGTCAAAAGAAGTGGCTGATTTAATTTTGGATTTCTTCGGAAAAGAGCAAAAACAATAAGATAAATGACAATGTTTGTACATAGTGTTACAATTTCTATGTCCATTGCCCCATTCACAAACCATTTAAATATTGGAAATAAAACTTTACCATGACTATCAGAGTATACAACACACTACACAGAAAAAAAGAAGAGTTTGCACCGAGAGATAAGAAAGTAAGGATCTATGTCTGCGGTCTGACTCCGCAAGATTATGCACATCTTGGACATGCGAAAACATATGTAGCTTTTGATGTAATCATGAGGTACCTCGAGTACAGAGGGTATGAGATTTTTCATGTCCAGAATGTTACAGATGTAGAGGATAAACTCATCGATAAATCGAAAGAGCTTCAGAAAAACCCTTTAGAAATTGCAGAGTTCTTTTTTAAAGATGCATTGGAAGGTTTTGATGCACTGAATATAAAAAGAGCAGATCTATATCCAAAAGTCTCTGATCATGTAGAAGATATAATTAACTTCATATCCAAGCTTATAGAGAAAGGCTATGCTTATGAATCAGGAGGAAATGTTTATTTTGATGTAGAAAAGTTTAAAGATTACGGAAAACTTTCTCATCAGTCAATAAAAAATATAATTGCAGGAGTTAGAGTCGGCATAGACGAGAATAAAAAGAAATCTGTAGATTTTGCACTGTGGAAAAAAGCCAAAGAAGGAGAGATATTCTGGGAGTCTCCGTGGGGAAAGGGAAGACCGGGATGGCATACAGAGTGCTCTGTGATGTCGACAAAATATCTGGGAATTCCATTGGACATACATGGGGGAGCTATAGAGTTAGCGTTTCCACACCACGAGAATGAGATAGCACAGTCGGAAGCTTACTACGATAAAAAGTTTGTAAAATATTGGTTACATACGGGAGTATTAACAGTAGATGGAGAAAAGATGTCAAAATCCCTAGGAAATTTCATAACTGTGAAGGATTTACTAAAAAAATACAATCCTATGGTAATAAGGTTATATTTAGCTTCTATTTACTACAGAAGCAGAATGGATTTCAGTGAAGAAACTCTGGAATCTGCAAAGAGTTCGCTTGAAAGGATCTACAATGCAAAAGGAAAGTTAGATGAATCTCTAAAGAATCCGGGAAAGGAAAACGATCTTGAAAATGCTATAAAAAAAGTAAAAAAAAGTTTTGAAGCTGCAATGGACGATGATTTTAACACACCAAAAGCTCTGGCCGCATACTTTGATCTTGTTAAAGAAATAAACAAGTCTGCAGAATCTGCTAGCGAAGCTCAGCTTTTAAAGGCTAAAAAACTATTTGAAGATATAGGAAACGTTTTCGGGATCCTCGTGGAAGAAAAAAAAGAAGATCTTGAAGAGAAACTGATCCAATTCATCATAGATTTGCGAGAGGAAGCAAGAAAGAAAAAAGATTTCGAGACTTCAGATAAGATCAGGGCAAAACTTAAGGAGATCGGTATCATACTGGAAGACGGAGAGAAAACGACATGGAAGAAGAGCTTGTGATCTCCAGAACAATTAGCTAAAAGCTCGGCTTCTGATCACATCGGAACATCTTACTTCTCATTCGCTGTTTTCATTGAATACATATCCCATGAAGAAGTTCATTGCAGCCATCCGGTCTTCGTAGTTCTCTGCAAAATAAAAACGTTATGCCAATTTTAGTAACAATGCCGTAGAGTATAAATCCTGTTAAATATCCTACCCTCTATTATTTTCCAATAGGTTTTTATAGTATTCTCTTAAAATAAAACTTATGAAATCACAATTAGATGATATTTCCATAGTTCAAAAGAGATTGGAGCTTCTTTGGAGTGCAAGATTGAGAGATAAAAGCAAAACTAAGAAAGCGGTAGAAATACAAGATCGATTAAGCAAAAAATCATCGATAAATTGGTCTGGGGCTGAAGAGATAAAAAAATGGAGAGAGAAAAGATGATCTTAGATGCTTCAGTAATTGTAAAATGGTTTACAAAGGAAGAAGGAAGAGAAAAAGCTTTAAAATATAGAGATATGTTTCTCAATGATGAAATAGAGATTGTTGTTCCAGACCTGATTCTTTATGAGATAGGAAATGCTTTGAGATATAATCCTTCCTTTAATAATGAAGATGTAAAATCAGCGATAAGAAGTCTTGTTGATCTGGGCATAGATATTATTATTCCTACCACCGAAATTTTGGATACCGCAATTAATCTAGCTTTTAAATACAACATAACTCTCTATGATTCTGCTTATTTAGCTCTTGCTGAGATCCTTAATAATACTCTGATAACAGCAGACAAAAATCTGTACGAAAAAACAAAAGAGAAAAACATTAGAGTCTTATAAATTCAAAAGTCCAGCTCGCCTTCTAGAAGCTCTATAATGTTAAACTTTTGCCATTTTTTCTTTTTCTAAGATGAAAATAAGAATTTTCTATATTCTTCTTTTCTTTTAAGTAATCATCCTTTCTTTTTTGGAGAACTGTTTTCCCTCTTCCTTTAAAAATTATTTATTTTCTTTTTTCCAGAACGCTTTTCTAAGAAGGGGCTCCACCCCCTTTCTAACCCCCGTGTTTTTTAAAATAATATATTTTTTTCTTTTGGAGAACCGTTTTCTTTTTTTCTAAAAAAGAAAAGGGTTGGTTAGTGGACTGGAGGGGATTTGAACCCCCGGCCGCTACCATGCCAAGGTAACGCGCTACCAGACTGCGCTACCAGCCCATTACATAGATACTACAGACCTGTATTTAAAAAATTTTCTATAAAAAGACAAGAGAAAGAAATAATTCTTTCTCGTTTAAAAAACTATCTTTTGACCAGTTGATAACTATAACCAGCAGAGATTAAATCTCAATATCTTCTGTGTTTCTGATAGCA
>DAOVEQ010000044.1 GCA_030668905.1 Thermococci archaeon | reverse complement strand
CTTTTAAAATTTGTGGAGATAGAAAACTACCTAAGTGACCTTCTTGGTATTAGAGTGGACTTGGTAGAGAAATCTGCATTAAAACCAAGAATTGGAAAACATATTTTGAAAGAGGTAGTCTACCCATGAAGAGAGAAATTGGGGATTATGTTCAAGATATCATTGATTCTATGGCCAAAAGCATGAAATTTGTTGAAGGTATGAAATATGAAGATTTTATTCATGATGATAAGACCATATTTGCTGTGATAAGAGCTATAGAAGTTATCGGTGAAGCAGTCAAAAATATACCAGATGAAGCGAAGAAGGAATATCCTGAAATCCCTTGGAGAGACATGGCAGGGACGAGAGATAAGCTTATTCATGGGTATTTTGGAGTTGAGCTCAAAAGAGTGTGGAAAACTATGAAAGAGGAAATTCCTCCATTGAAACCTTTATTCGAAAAAATGCTAGGAGATCTGGAGAAATGATTGTTATGATATAGACTTCAGGCAATCCTTTGAATTGCAAGGTCAGCGTGCAGATCATAGTTAACTTACATGAGATCCTTCTATTTAAGCAACCTTTTTATTGAAACATGATTTTAGGTATTGTATGAACACCAAACTAAAGAAAATTTATGGAAATTTGGAAAAAGAAGTAGATTTAATATATATAGAAAATGGATCTGATCCTGATATGAACTTTTTTTATCTAACAGGTGCTGAGTCCGGGCTTTTTGAAGGATGCGCTGCTCTTGCATATCCCGACTCTTTAGAACTGGTAGTTTCGCTCCTGGAAGAAGAGAGTGCGAAAAAGGCGAAAAAGGACAGAATGCACATTTTTAAAAAGAGAGAAGAAAAAAAGGATATTTTAAAGAAAAAGCTCAACGTGGATAGAATAGGAATAAATGGAAAGAATTTGAGCTATGATTCATATAAAAAATTAAAAGAGATCACAAAAGCTGAGATAATCGATGTTTCTACTGCATTATCAAAGGCAAGACTTGTAAAAGAAAAAGATGAGATAGAGAAGATTAGAAAAGCATGCAATATAGTTTCAGAAGTTTGTGAAGAAATAAAATCGTACATAAAAGAAGGAATTAAAGAATACGAACTCTCTGCAGAGATGACCTATCTAATGTTGAAAAAAGGTGCTACAGAGCCTTCTTTCACAAATATATGTTCCTTTGGTGAGAATGCAGCCGAACCGCACTATACAGCAGGTAATAGAGTCTTGAAGAAGGGAGATTACGTACTTTTGGATTTCGGAGCGAGGCGTAAAAGATACGTCTCAGATATAACTAGAACATTTGTATTCAGAAAAGCCGAAGCAAAACAAAAGGAAATTTATGAAACTGTACTAAAAGCTCAGGAGATAGGATTCGAGAACGTAAAAGTAGGAGAAAAAGGAGGAAATGCACATAAAGCAGTAGAGAATTTCATAAATTCCACAAAATACAAAGGGAGATTCACTCATTCGTTGGGACATTCTATTGGGCTGGCTGTACATGATGGATACTCACTTCATCCCAGTGTTGATCTGACATTAGAAGAAAACATGATCTTCACCGTAGAACCTGGCATTTATATACCCAAATATGGAGGGGTCAGAATAGAAGATGATGTCTTAATAAAGAAAGATAAAATAGAGATTCTCACCAAAGCTCCAAAAAATTTCATTGAGTTATAGAGAACTCCATTTCTTTTTTTAATTGATCGTCAACATAGATCTCTATCTTATAATTGCCGTGAGGCAAAACATTTTCAGTTGAAGATATGGAGAACCATATACTCCCCGATGTGCTCTGGAGTTTTATCTCTTTTTCATACATTTTTTCTCCTTCGTAATACCAAACTGCTTTCATTATGGTATTTTCTGGTGCATGTTTGTATTCAAGCCAGCAGCACACTGTTCCCACGTTCGGAAAACTTGTACTTATCCCGGAGGGTTTTCCATTCTTTACCTCTGCACATAATTTTGCGTCGGTAATGACAAAAGTTGTTACTGTGCATCCCGTTAAAAAAATTATCAAGAGAAGGGATAATATTTTTTTCATTATCTTACCACCGAAAAATCTTCATATTTTCCTTTATAATCGTTCCATTCTACTTCTATATTTTCAACAAATGCTAACTCTGGTCCCTTTTTACACCATTCTATAAATTTTTTGAGATCCTCTTCCTCCCCTTCTGCTGTAACCTCCACTCTACCATCATAGAGATTTCTTACCCATCCCTTTATCCCCAGTTCTTTCGCCTTTTTCCTTGTATTGGATCTATAGAAGACCCCCTGCACACTGCCTGAGACAAATATATGCGCCTGCTTCATGTTGTAAGTTGCCGAGATAGACATATAACTTTTTCGAAGGTGGAAAATTCCACCAGTTAAACTATCTTCACCTCATCTTTTGCGAGAATGCAGAGATTATATTTCAATTTCTTATCTTTCAAAGCCATCAATAATGCCATATGTTCCTTTCCACTGCCAGAGATTAAGTTTATGTGGATATTTTCCGGATCCTCTAAACTTTTCTTTATTTCTTCTACCATGCTGTCTATATCATCTCTTGAGTTTACCATTATCCAGTCCACCTCTTTTTCATGAGTGAACTTTTCTTTAGTCCATTCGTTGCTTATTAAGATTATTTTATCCCACTCCTCCTGCATCAGACGACCTATATGTCCCCATGTTCCTTTTCCTATACCTAAAGTAGCTATGAGTACTTTCATTTCCTCACCATTTTAAGGATTATAGTTTTGATTTATAAAGGTTTCTGTCATTCTCCAGAGCTTCTCTATTGACAGTATAGATTCTCTTTCTCGTATCGCCAAGAATAATTTTCATTATTACAAGATCCCTAGATTTTAAAATTTTTAGAGCATATCTAACAGTTCTGTTGGACATATTTATTTTTTCAGCAATACTTCTAGAAGATACCCCGTCCTTCTCTACCAGTGCTTCCAGCACATCTTTAGCTGAATCCGGGATTGCAAAGTAAATCACTTCTCATGTTCAAGAATTTTCTTAGGTATTTATAAAACTTTGCATAGCGGCAATAGCAAACCTTTTTTAAACTTCATTATTTAAAAAATATAGTGATCTCATGGAAACGAATATTATCATATCTGGAGTCGGAGGTCAGGGGAACTTGTTAGCTTCCCAGATACTGGCAAAAGCTGCTTTGAATGAAGATTATAGAGTAAGGATAGGCGAGACTCATGGAATGGCTCAGAGGGGAGGATCTGTAACATCGCATGTCAGGATAGGAGATGTGTACGGAGCTTTGGTATCTGAGGGGAGATGCGATTATCTCTTGGGATTTGAGCCCGTAGAAGCGTTGAGACAGGTAAAGTTCATGAAAAAGGATGGAGTGGCAGTAATAAACGAAAAACCTGTTGTTCCTGTTGCAGTATCAATAGGACAGGCTGAGTATCCAGATGTGAACAAAGTTATCAGTTCACTGGAGTCATACTGCAAAGTTTACAGATTTGATGCATATAAGATAGCGAAAAAGCTTGGAAATCCGATAGTAGTGAATATAATCATGATCGGCGCATTATGTAAGGTGGGGAAGAAGCTTCCGTTTACAAAAGAGGATATTGTGGAAGTTTTGAAGGAAAAAATTCCAGAAAAGTATTTAGATCTCGACCTTAAGGCTTTAGAAGAGGGATATAATATATTATGAATCTATATACCATATCCCTATTTTATTATCATATATCTTATCTTCTTCTAAAGAATCCAAAAACTCTTTTTTGTAAATGAGAACATTTGCATCGGGAGACACATAATCAAAATCTTTATAGTTTTCATAATCTTCCTGCGAGAAATAGATTTTTCTTTTCACAGTAAAAACCTGGGGATACCTATCCCATCCCAGAACTTTACAATCTTCGAGGGAGTTTTCATCTAAAAACTCCCATGACCTAATTTCACGCGTTGACGGCCCTATAGCTCCAAATATCCAGTAGTTCTGAACAAATGATAAAAATATAAGGGAAAAAACTAATGCATACTTTATTTTGATCTCTTTTATTTCCACAACTCTTTTTGCCATAATTATAGCTAAGAATATAGATAGATAGGCAAAGAACCTCTCGGGAGGGACTCTCGTTACTCCAACAACTGAAAAAAAGATCAGGAATAAAATAAAAGTAACGGGAATATAATCTCTTTTTTTAAGAGACAGATAGATAAACAATGGAGATATAATTAAAATTCCAAAAAATCCTAGATATTCTTTAAAAGTATAAATCTCTGTGGAGAAATTCAGTCCCAACTGATAACTTACGTTTGTCTTCTCTCCTAGTATTATCAAGATGTGTGGAAATGCAAAAACAAAACTGATAAGGAAAGAGATTATAAGATTTTTGAACTTTTTTTTGAATATGCCTATAATCGCCACTCCTAGGTAACCTACTAGAGCACTCAGAGGATGCACAAGGAATAGTAGACCTAAAAGAACTCCAGAGAGATAATACTTTTTTTCGAAGAGATACAGCACCAATGGTAAAAAAACCAATCCTACAATTTCTGGGAGGAGGAGTATGGAATGTGCTGTGAAATTTGGAGTATGAACGAGCACTGCAGCAATTATTCCGGCTTCCTTGGAATACTTAGAAAGATAAAGATAAATGGATATACTTATAAGCCCGGAAAAGAAAACAGGAAAAAATTTCAGCACTTTATGAAATGGATAAAGTATGTAGTAAAACCATTGAGGATACGTTTTTAGTTTAAACTCCAGATAAGCGGCGTAGGGTTTTTCCTCGTTCCATTCTTCTATACTGGTTTGCGGAAGGCGATTATGATCTACAAAAAATTCTGTAACTCCTCTGTGAAAGTATGGATCTTCTCCCAGAAGGTGATCGAATGGAAGAACAAATAATGAAGAAAGTATCACTGAAAAAACGAATACGAGAGTGAGCGTTATCTTTTCTTCCATGGAAGATGTTCGGACAGAAAAATAAAAACATTTCTATTTTAAAGATCTCGCTAAGCTTTCTCCTAAAAGTCTTTTCAAAGTTTCAAAATGCGTATTCTCTATATCTCTTAAATTTTTAATACCATTGTTAAATAGAACTCTGGATCTAACTCTCCCTATATTTCTTATCCTTACAAGAGGCAACAACTCCTCTTTAACACCGTATCTCAGTCTTTTTCTTGTATTTTCAATCTCTCTGTAGGAATGATTAAACAGTTTTGCTATTTCTGTAAAAGAGTACAGAAGCCAGTCCCCTGTTTCCCTCATTCTGTAAAAATCTCCGGGATATATCTTATATTTTTTAAAGATCTCTTCTTCGTCTGCCTCTTCCATCCAGTCGTAAAACAATGACGCTGTCTTTACTCTCGATAAAAAAAATTCGTATTTGTCGGGCTCATACCAGTAATCGGGTACTTCAAGAAGAAACTCTTCTCCCTTTTCTAAGACAACACTGTCATACTCATCGAAATCGCCTTTTCTCAGGTATAATGATTCTATATCTGGTGTGGATGTGACGGCATGAAGTATGCCAAAAGGACCCATCTCATCTTTTAACGCATTTCTCAATGTTATTGCTGTTTTTGGATCTATATAGAGATAGGAAACTCGTTTACCAAATTGTGTCGCGGTGTAATTTTGTATCAGGTCATTCTTTTCCAAGAAATCAATAACTCCCAGTATCCTGTCGTATATCTTGTCAAGTTCGTATTGAAAACTGTAAAACGTTCTTTTGAGAAACTTTTTCAGTGCTTCTTCATTCCTGACGTAGTGAGATGCGATCAATGCGAGAACATGCGTTCTCATAATAGTGGGATTTGCGAGTTTTGATGTAATTCTCTCGGTTTCTTTGTTGATATATGTTTCAAAAAGCATGTCTTTCTCTTCCTCGTTTTTAGCAATTAAAAGAGCTTCTCCTTCTTTATCATATTTTGGTCTTCCAGCTCTGCCCATCATCTGTTTTATTTCCAGTACAGGAATTCTTTTGTACCCTAGTTCGCTGTACCTCTTATAATCTCTGACAATTACTCTTCTCGCGGGTAAATTGACGCCTGCCGCTAATGTTGGCGTTGCCGTCAGAATTTTCAATTTATTCTCTTTGAAATATTGTTCCACTTTTTTTCTGTCTTCTCTTGCTAATCCCGCATGATGAAACGCTACCCCTTTCCTGGCACAGGTTTCGAGAAGCCTTCCAAAACTTGTATTCGAACACTTTATCTCTACCTCTGAAAAATTATTTTTTGCAAGTTTTTTTGCCAGAGCTTCGGCGGATCGCCTCGTGTTAACAAATATCAAAGTCTGCCCATTTTCTTTTATAGTCTCGTAGCAGAGAGAAGTTATGGGGTCCTTTTTGAACCGTACTTCTTTTACGCTATCTTTGTGATATATTTTATCCTTTATGCACACTCCTGTCTTTAATGGCACAGGTCTCCAATCTGAATAGACGAGATCAGCTTTTAACCATTCCGCGATTTCTTGCGCATTGGATATCGTCGCGGATAACGCTAATATCTGCTTGTCCTTTAGTTTTGAGAGCGTCATTTCCAGCGTGGGTCCTCTTTTCATCGAGTCAATCAAGTGAATCTCGTCTGCAACGACGAGGGTTACGTCATCAAAAAATTGTCTGGAATGTCTCAACAGCGAGTCGCATTTTTCACTTGTGGTAATTATGCAGTCGTACTCTGTCAGATGTCTATCTTCTGCATCGTAATCCCCGGAAGACAGAACGCAGTTGCAAAAATCTGAGAACTCCGCATATATCTCCTCAGCTAATGCCCTCAATGGAACAATGTATACAGCTTTCCCTCCATTTTTTATGTGATTGAGAATGGCAATTAACGCTACTAAGGTTTTACCAGAGGCCGTGGGAATGGCAAGAACGAGATTTTTTCCTTCTAAAAGTCCCTTTTGGACGGCTTCTTTCTGGGGAGGAAACAATTCTGTAATGCCCTGTTCTTCCAATTTTTTAACGGCATACTCCGGCAGTACATCACGCATAATGTTACTACTCAGAACTCTATAAAAGTCTTCGTTTTAGAATGCAAAGGTTTATAAAAGGCAGTATGTTACTTTACATGCTTGAGAGTATATCTCAGGTTAATAAAAAAGGTGAAAATATGGAAAATAGAAATTTTGGCGAAAGAAAAATGTACAAGGCCACATGTGCTGACTGCGGTAAAGAATGTGAAGTTCCATTCCAGCCCCAGGAAGGAAGGCCCGTATATTGTAAAGAATGCTATCAGAAACACAAAAGATATTGAGATTTAATCTCTGCTGGTTATAGTTATCAACTGGTTAAAAGATAGTTTTTTAAAAACGAGAAAGAATTATTTCTTTCTCTTGTCCTATTTTGTTAAGTCTGGTTTTGTTTTTCGGTAATGTATGAGAATTCTCTAGCATAGAGGGGTCTATTTTTATAAAGCTTTCGGTCTTAAATTATACCAAAAACTTTAAATACTTGAAGTGCAGACATAATATTTATGAGCAAAGAAACATCAAAACTCAGTTATGTAAAGAAGGGTGCAAGATCGCTAAAAACA
>DAOVEQ010000101.1 GCA_030668905.1 Thermococci archaeon | reverse complement strand
GTTAGTAATGTTCCAAAGAAACTTAAAAGAGGATCAGAGTCTTCTATGGTTAGGTGAAAATAATGAAAAGAGTAAAAGAATTTATAGGAACTTTTTTTATAATCTCCACAATTCTATTATCAGGATGTGTGGAAAATGAGGCTCTCAATACCTGGAACAATCAGATAGATATTGCCAACGATTATGCTATAAAAGGAACTGATTATATCACACAGGGAGAAAATAAAATAAACAATGGAAATTATGAAGAATCGCTTTCTCTACTTGATAGTGGAATCGAACAATTAAATTTATCTGTATCTGCAGGAGAAAAGGCCCTGGAGTACTCAGGGAATACAGGAATGGATTTTCTAACAGAATACACAAATGAATACGTAGATAACAAAAAGGAACTCAAAGCATATACAGAAAACCTAAAAAACTATGCAATGGTAATGACACTTGTAGAAAATGGGAAGAACATTGATCCCTCCTTTAATGCAACTGTAAGTCTCATCTCCACAGCTGAAAATACAGAAGAATATTCAGATGCAATCCAACTTTTTCAAAGAGCAAAAGACAACATCCCAAAAATCAAAGAATACATACAGAATTCGGTTACGTATGGAACTGTCCTGGGATTGGATGTGTACGTAGAGTATATTGGTAAGCTTTCTCCACTCATGGATATCCTCGAAAAATTATGTAACGAAGGTATTGAATGGGCAGAAGCTGGTATAAATAACGATCAGGAGAAAATGAATACTCATATAACTATATATGGAAATCTTGTTGATGATTTTTCTCAGGCTTTAGGTAATCTTATTGAAATGCAGACTCAAAATCCGGATCTGCAGAGAGAAGTAGGAGAAGATGCTTTTAGTATCCTGACGAACCTCAGAGATCAGTATAAATCAGCATACGAAGATCACTTGAATAAAGCAATGGAACACAAGAACAAAATGAAAGAGATAGAAAACGCACATCCAGATAAGTTCAAACCAAAAGAATAAAAACATATGAATCTACTGTAGATAATGCTCTTCAAAAATCTGAATGTAGTAACGTCTCGGGGCATAAAAAACTGTGATATACTCGTAGAAAATGGGAAAATTAAAGATATCGGAAGTTTTTCTGCAAAAGGCATAGACTTCAACGGTAGTATAGTAATTCCAAGTGTAATAGATATGCATGTTCACTGCAGGGATTTTAATCAGGATTATAAAGAAACTGTGGAAACAGCTACAAAGGCAGCGATCTCCAAAGGCGTTACGGGTATAGTAGAGATGCCGAACACGTCACCACCTGTAAATAATGAAGATATCTTTGAAGAGAGACGCACGCTTTTTAAAGAAAAATCTTACTGCGACTATGGAATAAATTTCTCGGTTACAGATCACCTCACTTTTTTTGACGGATATAAGTTTATCAAAATTTTTCTAACCGAGACCACAGGAAAACTTCTTTTTAAAGGAGATCTTGACAAACTTTTCTCACATAAAAAACCAATAGCTGTCCATTCAGATATAAATGGTATCAAAGAATGCGTAAAACTATCAATTAAATACGGAACGAAACTTCATGTGTGCCACGTTTCTACGAAGGAAGAGATAGAATTTCTTAAAGAATATAAAAATGAGAATATAACTGTTGAAGTTACTCCTCACCATTTATTACTGCCTAAAAACAGCGAGAACGTAAAACCTGACCTGGGAGAAAAGAAAGACAGAGAAGCCCTATGGAAAGAACTGGGTAAAACTATAGATGTTATCGCATCTGATCATGCCCCACATACCGAAGAAGAAAAAAAGAAGGGTGCTTATGGTATCCCGGGAGTTGAAACAATTTTACCTTTAACACTGGATTTTGCTTTCAGGAAAAAGATCTCGTTTGAAACTCTTGCTTCGCTTATCTCGGAAAATCCCGCAAAGATCGTAAGTGACAAAAAAGGATTTGGGATAGGAAAGGATGCTGATTTTACGGTGATTGAAGAAAAAGAATGGATCGTTGATTCTAAAAATTTTTATTCAAAATCTAAGTTCTCACCATTCGATGGAATGAAACTCAAAGGAACTGTAAAAACTGTGATCCTGAGGGGAGAAATAGTTTGCGATGGAGAAACGATAAAGAAAATCAACTGCAAAGATATGTAATCTTTATATAGTTTATTTGTCATATATTATAGAAGATGATAGAGATACATGAGATCAAAACGTTAAGAAAGAGACTTGGAGTTACTCAAACAAGATTAGCTGAGAAGGCGGGTGTTTCCCAGGCATACATAGCAAAGATAGAGTGTAACAAGATAGATCCCAAGGTATCTACATTTAACAAGATCTTAAAAGCACTGGAGGATTTTAAAAAAGATGTTAAGAGGGCAAAAGATGTAATGAACTCTCCTATAATCTCCGTACATCCTGAAGATACATTGATCTATGCTATGAACCTTATGAGAGAGAATGATATATCTCAACTTCCTGTGATCAGGGGGAATACTGCAATAGGAAGCCTCACAGAAAAGAGTTTAATAAAAAAATTGAATACAGAAAGGATAAGAGAGTTTGCTGAAAAAAAAGTTAAGACTCTAGTGGAGGAACCTTTTCCTGCAGTCTCAAAAAATGAAAGTTTGGAGGTCATATTAACTCTTTTAAAAGAAAACAATGCTGTTTTGGTGAAATCCGAAAGTAAATTTGTAGGCATAATAACAAGAGCTGATGTACTCAGTCTTGTATATCTCAAGTGAATATATTTAAAAACTCTTTTTTCTATTAGTGTAAAGGTGATACAAATGCCAGTATTGGGTATAAGAATGAACAAAATAGAGGCCACGAGAAATGAAGAAATAGCTCCTGAAGGACCTGTAAGAATAGCTCCTTCACAAAAAATAGTAGATATAAAAGAAAATCAGATAAATGGTATCAGTGGAAAGGTAAAGGTTGCCGAGATCGATTTTGAGTTTAATACAAATTATGATCCCGCTGTAGGAGAGATAAAACTGAGTGGAACGGTAATTTACCAGGGAACTGAAAATGTTAGAAAAGAGGTTATAAAAACATGGAAAGATTCAAAAAAGATACCTAAGAGTGTTGAAAGAGAAATTGTTACAAATCTGACATCGAGAGCGTTTCTCGTTGCTATAAACTGTGCCAGAGAGATTGGAATTCCAAGTCCAATGCCTTTTAAGTTTACAGAAAAATGATGTACAACTCTGTTCTGGTAAGGTACAGCGAGATTGGAACGAAATCGAGACAGACGAGAAAGAAGTGGGAAAATATATTAATCCGTAATATAAAAGAATATTTGGAAGTAGATTTTGGAAATATTTTCTGTTCTAGAGGAAGAATTGTGATATTGACAGGGAAGAAATGTGATTTAAAAAATATCTTTGGAATTGTATCTTTTTCTCCTGCCGTCATGATAGAACAGGATATGGAAAGGATAAAAGAAAAAGCAGGAGAAATTTATTCTGGAAAGAAGTTCAGAGTATCTGCAAAAAGAATAACAAAAGAGTTTCCCTACAGTTCTCGGAGGATAAACGAGATTGTGGGGGAGCATCTCGTGAAAAAAGGTGGTAAAGTAGATCTGGAAGATTTTGAAGAAGAGATAGGGATAGAGTTTCTCAATCATTATGCGTATATTTATAAAGAGAAGATAAAAGGCCCTGGAGGTTTGCCTGTTGGCGTTCAGGGGAAAGTACTATGTTTTCTGGAAGATGAGAAAGATATAAAGGCTGCGTATTTAATGTTAAAAAGAGGATGTGAGATAGATTATTGCGGACGGAATCCGAAAGAACTGTATAAATACTCCGTGGGTCATGAAATACACGAGTATAATAAAGAAACTAAATATATATTTGCAGTTTCGGGGAAAAGTTTGGATAATTTTGAGGAACTTCTGGAAACTAAAAAGAGAATTGAGGATAAGTACGGGATGAAAACATTATTTCCAATGTTGATAAGCTATGATTGAAAATATAATCTCTGTAAGCAGGAGAATTAATATTCAAAACTATCTATCACCGAATTACTGTGAAAAGGCAGCAAATTTCTTGATTGAAAATAAAAAAAGAGTTGGCATAATTACAGGATTCTTTGTGAATAATGCCTGCGAGACTGACGGTCCTCTCGGTGCAATATTCTTAGGAGAGGTATTGAAAACCCTGGGATCTGATGTTCTTTTATTGACAGATAAATACTGCATTATGGATAATTTTGAGAGAGTAGAGGTTCCAATAACAGATTGCGAAAAAAGTAAAATTTTTGCAGAATCGATCCTGGAGAGTTTTAATCCGAGTTTATTGATCTCGATAGAGAGATGTGGATTTGCCGAGGATAATAGGTACTATAACATGAAAAAAGAAGATATAACTCAATATACAGCAAAAATGGACTACCTTTTTAGGATAAAGAATACAATTGGTATTGGCGATGGAGGAAATGAGATCGGTTTTGGAAATCTTAAAAACAAATTGAGAGACAAATATATTTCAAAAACAAAGACAAAACATTTTGTTTTCGCAGGAGTGTCTAACTGGGGAGTATATGGTCTTCTGGCATATATCTCTCTACGACTTGGAGAGAACTTTCTTCCCACCCCCGAAAAACAGAGTTCGGTATTGAAA
>DAOVEQ010000022.1 GCA_030668905.1 Thermococci archaeon | reverse complement strand
CTTTATAAAACATCTCTTTCGAGACTTTATCGAATTCTTTATCACTAACCATATTAACACCTGAAAGGATTATGTTCAAGTCTTTAAATTTTTTTGGTTCAAGATCTCTTTTATTTCTTCTACCAGCATATCTCTATTACTTTCCTCTACGAGAAGAACCTTAACATCTTTTCTGTTTTTGACTTTATCTGCAAAATAATTACTTTTTTTCATTATAGTTCCCAGGACTTTCCCCGTATCTAAAGCTTTTTCCAGAGTATTTCTGAATTTTTCTGAAAATAGCTCCATCTTCCCGATCTCGTCGATAACTATGATATCTCTATCCAGACATTTCTCCACACTTTTTACAGCTATATTTTCTAGATCCTCTATGTTTACCCCGTATTTTCCGACTCTATGCCTGCTTTTAATATCCATACGCGCTAAAATTCCTTCCTTCCCATCCAATGTTATAATTCTAAAACCTTTTCTATATCCATCTCTGATCTCTTCGGTATAGAATCCTCCAACATCTTTTAGATCTCTGACAACTTTTTTTATTATTGTAGTTTTCCCAACTCTTGGATTTCCTGTCAATAAAATGTTCATACCTGCAAATCAGATGCACTATTTAAATAGTTAATACAAACTTTTATAAAGTAAGAAATGTAAGAAATTACTTGTAAATCTATAAATTCAGGTGAGCGTATGAAGAAAGGAAGATGTATGAAGGATCAGATAGTCTATGGATTGGTCACAGTGAGCGATAAAGGACAGATCTCAATTCCTGTGAACATAAGAAGAGAATTAAACTTGGAGAGCGGAGATAAACTGTTTATAATAAAAAGGAAAGACAACGCGGGCTTTGCATTTGTAAAACTGGAGATGATGGATGGGTTGATGGATAAAATAAGAAGTGATGAAAAATTTTTTGAGAAAATAAAATAGAAGGAGGTGAAAACGTGCCAACATGCAAGGATTGTAAGTTCTACAAGAAGATAGACGAAACGAAAGGAGACTGTTTTGGACATGAAGTACCTGCAAACATGGACATAGAGAGATGTCCAACGAAATCATTTCAGTCGAAATGATCGTTAAATTTATAAGCTATTCGTTTCTATTCTCTTAGGAAAGGGGCCGTAGGGTAGCTTGGTCCATCCTTCGAGCTTTGGGAGCTCGGGACTCCGATTCAAATTCGGGCGGCCCCACCATTAACTTTTTTTATACATGTGTATAGAATTTTTATGGTAGTGTTTATAGTGAAGAGTAACACAGCGAAAACAAAGTTCCTTTTGAAGGATCTGCCTGGTAGCGGGAGAAGAATAGATGTACTCTGCAGATGTGTGAACTCTGCATTCTGTCTTTCTCATGATATACGAAGAGATACAGTTCTGTATCTATGTTTCGCTGGGAAAACTATAAAATTTGTCGGTAAAGAACTGAAACATCTCACCCCTGACGAGAGAGGAATAGCAATCTTGATAAGAAAAGCTCTTGAAGGCAATCCTACCCCTGGTATTTATATAAGTGAAAAATCCTTTCAGGACACTCTTTTAGAATCTGGAAAAGAGATAATATATCTGGATGAAAAAGGAGAAGATATATCACACTTAAAGTTGAAAAAAGATATGTGTTTTGTTCTTGCAGGTCATTTAGGCTTTAATAAAGAAGACCAGAAAATTCTGAAGAAAATAGGTAAAAAAATAAGTATTTCGCCAAAAATATTGCATGCTGATCACTGCATAATAGTCGTTCACAACTCTTTAGACAGAACGTAATACTTTCACAGCTTTTCCCCTCTCAAGCTTTTTCATCATATATCCTGGGACGACAGCTTTTCCAAATCCCGTTACCTCACCATTTTTTACAATGACGACATCTTCTCCAGCTCTTAGGTTCTTATCACAGTCTATAACTCCCCTGCAGAAAACGTCTCCTTTTAGTTCAAAATCTATCTCAACATAGTTTTTCCCAGTTTTATATAGAAGTTCCGCACCTTTCAATGTCAGATTAAGTTTTCTATCATATCTTGCCAACAACTCTTCAGAGTATATTTCAAACGTATGTTTTCTTTTCTTTATCTTTATATCCCCAGGAAATATATCGATGCCATAAAGAAACTCAGAAACTTTTCTGAACTTCACATCTTCTCCTTCATGTATCTCTTCCTGGTATTTCTTGATAGTTTCGGTAAGATCATCCGTAAACTCAGCTTTTTCGCAGAGGTCCCTATATTCTTCTGGCAGATGAGCGATTACCCTTGGATTCTCTACCTTCTTTAATATAGAGTTTAACAAGCTCTTTGTTTCATACTTTTCTTCGTACGACCAATCGCCTGTAACAACGATATCGTAATCTGAATAATCTTCAAGCTCTCGCGGAACTACACCCAATGGTGAGGTAAGAATCAACTGCGTTATACCATAGTACTGTTTTTTATTTTTAATTCCATTTTTTATAGATTTTATAAATCTTATATGGGATTTTGATCTCGAGTAAGGCTTTTTAGCTGAACACGGCAGTAAAACAATGAAATTTGAGTGGGGACAGTAGTTTTCCCTGATTTTTTTTCTCCAGTATACAGCTTCTGGCCTGTGTAGCGACTCTGTAGAGACATATATCCCTCTCTTATTTTTTATTTTCATGTTTCTTAAGAGATGTTCTGAAAATTCTTTATATGCTATCCTGAGAAGTCTTTTCGTTTTTATAGAACTGTTCGCTTCTTTTTCTAAATAAACTTTATTTCTATTCTCTAAAAAATCTTTTAATGCCCTTTCATGTTCTTCTGAATATGGAAATATGTCAAATCCTAAAAAAGCATAAAGGGGTATTTCCTCAGGCGAACAATCGATGAAAAAAAGTTTATCTGGATGTTTTTCTCTAAGATTTAGAAAAACCTTCAAAAATCTTCTTTCTTCAGCTTCTTTGAAAAGAAATAGTTCTCCTTCACAACTCTCATATTTTTTATTAAGTTTCTGAGAGTTTAGAATCTGAACGGGTACTATCTCTCTTTTCATAACATTTAGAAATTTTTCTCCAATTTTTTCTGGTATTGAGTAATAGGGTCTTAGATACCCATTTTCTTTGATACCCTCAAAAAAAGGTTTTTTGTACTTTAAGCCCCCGATATTTATAGTCTCCTTATCAAAATTAGCCAGACATGGAGTCTTTACTTTGATATCATCTTTTGTGGAGACTCCTATTCTGTAATTGTCAATCTCTAATAATTCATACATGGTAAGTATATCCAACAAGGGAAATAAATCTTTATCTATTGTTGTGCGAGTAAGATTTTTTTTCTTTTGATACAAAAGTTCTATATTTCTTTTCTTTAAATAATAGTTTGTTTCTTTTTTGGAGAACCGTTTTTATGAGGAGAAACTACGTTTCTCCCTCAACCCTCTTCCTTTTAAATAATCGTTTTTTTCTTTTGATACAACATTTTCTTTTTTGTAAAAAGAAAAGGTTGAGTGGGCCCGACGGGAAATGAGCTTGGCTGAAAGGCAAGGTTGTCCTTGGCGGGTTCACGAACGAAAAATGTAGCAAGTCGAAGGCTTGGTACATCCTTACCGACGTTTCTGATAGGAAACTCGGGAAGAAGTGGGCCCGACGGGATTTGAACCCACGACCACTCGGTTATGAGCCGAGCGCTCTACCAAACTAAGCTACGGGCCCAACGCCGCCAGCCGGATTTGAACCGACGACCGTCTGGTTAACAGCCAGATGCTCTACCTAACTAAGCTATGACGGCATATGATAAAACACTCTAAGTTGCATATAAAAATTTTTCGTTAAGCCAAAATATAAAAAAGAAAAAAAGTTTATCCGAAAAGGGCACCGAGTCCCTCCAAGGCTTCTTCTTCAGAAACTTTCTCTTCCTCTTCCTTTTCTTCTTTTTTGGCTTCTTCTTTCACTTCTCCAGAGGGTGCTGTAGCTGCTGCTGGAGCTACCATCTGTTGAGATTTTAGGGCTTCATCGATATCCACACCTTCCAGTGCTGACACCAACGCCTTTATTCTTGTTTCATCAACATCAACACCGGCAGCTTTTAGTATCCCTGTCAGAGTTTTCTCATTTATTTCTTTTTTGGCAGAATGAAGAATCATTGCTGCATACACGTACTCCATTTAATTCACCTCTATTTTATTTTAGACGAAATAGTTAAAGCGTCTTTATACGCTTTACTCAGTATTATTCCTACAGTCTCTTTATTAACTAAATTCAACTCTAAGGCTAAAGAAACAGTTTCTCTATGAGCTTTTCCTATAAGGGTACTGATCGTTTCTTTATTAGTTATTCCTGCATAAAGAGCAAGGTTCATAGCCTCATTATATGACTGTATTATACTGTTTTTAACCTGTTCATCATCCACTTTTAAAACATCTGCTAAAAAAACTGTATCATCTTCATACGTAGCAATCAAATTGAGACCTACCTCCATAGGCTGGATGCCGAGTTTCGTCAAGGCACTCGCCAGATCTTTCGAGATTACATCTTCTTTTTTTGCCACAACGGTATCTTTCTTTACATGGATCCTTCCTTTCTCTACCTGGGCAGGTATTCCCACTTTCTGCAGTTCGCCTATCATCGGCCCTGGCGGAAATCCGGTATCTCCTTTTGGAACAACAATGTCCTGTGGCGCTATCTCTCCACCCTTTGCAGGTGCAGGAGCTTTACCCCTCTCAAGCAACTTACAAAGTCTAAAGGAATCCATATTGGTGAAGATAAATCCGGTGTTCTTATTTACGTAATTTTTTATGTCCTTTTTTCCCAATGTGCGTTTCATCAATGTATTCCTGGTTACTCTGATCAATAGTTTATCTCTAAGTTTACTTCTCATTTGCTGCATTTGCCTTGCGGGGATGTTGTCGATATTCACGACACCAAAAACTTTGTACTCCTTTAAGAGCTTTTTTAACTCCCTTGTTTCATTTTTCTTCCACTCAGATACCATCAGATCACCTTTATAGTAGGGCCCATCGTTGTTTTTACATACACCGATTTCAGAACATTCATTCCTTCATACTTCCTTTTTACAGCGTTTAAAACAGCCATTCCATTCTCCACAACTTTATCGTTATCCATCTTTTCATTTCCTATAATCGCTTGGACTATCGGAGTATCCCTTGTGTTTATTCTTATCGAATTCTTCAATTTTTCAACTATGGGTTCTAATGGTGCTGTAGGTGGAACTATTACTGGCATCTTGTTTCTTCTTCCTAACACAGGGCCAAGAGCTTTTCCAATAAGGGGCATCATGTCGGCCTGTGCAATGAAAAAATCGTATGTGTTTGCCATCTTTCTTGCTTTTCTTTTGTCTTTAGAGATACTCCCCAGCTCTTTCTTAGAGAATATCTGAAGTCCGAGTTTTTTTCCTCTTATGGCCATGTCCCCTTCTGCAAAAACTCCGATCTTTATTTCTCTACCTTTTCCGTGCGGAAGTACCAGTTCTTGCTTCATCTTGTTCTTCGGATCTTTAAAACTGACATCTTTCAGGTTTATTATAATGTCAATCGACTGTGTGAAGTTTCTCGGCTTCCCTTTCTCCTTAGCCTCCTTCACCGCTTTTTTTAATGCATCTAACATTCAATCACCTAATACTTTCTTCGTATTTTCCTTCATCTATTTCTTCTATCACCTGTTTTGGATTTTTGCCATCCACGCTAACACCCGCAGAGAGACAAGTTCCCAAAACTTCTTTTACATTACTCTTTATATCCTCAGAGAGCATTCCTTCTCTTTTCATTTTTGCTATTTTTAAAACTTTCTCTATACTTATATCTCCTACTATTTCTGATCCAGGTTTTTGGGAACCTTTCTCAAGACTGAGTTCTTTCAGGATCAGAGAAGACGTAGGTGGTGTTCCTACGACTATCTCAAAGTTCTTTTTTTCGTCCACTATGATCTTGACAGGCACTTTCATTCCTTCAAAATCCTTTGTTTTTTTATTAATTTCCTCTATGATCTTGCCTATGTTAACACCCAGAGGTCCAAGAGCTGGACCTAATGGGGGCCCTGCCGAAGCTTTTCCTCCATCAACTAAACTTTCTATAGTCGTTTTAGCCATTATCTCACCTCTTTTCAATCATCCTTACATAATCACCCTTAACAGTTATAGGGATCGGGACTGCAGCATTTAAAAGCTCTACAGTAAGTTCTTCTTTTGACTCATCGACTCTAACTACCTTGGCTTTCTCTCCTTTGAATGCTCCACCTATAATCTCTACAATATCTCCCTTCTCGATCCCTGTTACCGTTGGTTTTGCCTCCAAGAAATGCTCGATTTCGTCTAAATCCACTTCTCCTTCAAGAATCCCCCTTATATTATGGATGCCCTGAATGGCCTCTTCCACAGCCCCAACATCCTCTGCCTCGATAAATATATAACCCTTTAAAGGTTCAGGAGCTAATATTGAAAAGATATCTGTATTCTTGTGTATTATTGCTGTTTCAAGCATAGATGCTACATTCTTCTCCTGATTTACAGTAACTTTTAAAGTAAAGATCTTAGATTTTTGCTCATCCATTGAAATCACATATATCTCAAGATTAATTCAGCTATAAGCATTATCAAGAAACCTAAAGCGCCTATAAGGACTATACCTAATCCTGTAATCTTAGAAGTCTGAGTATACTCTGTTTTGTCAGGTTTTTTAGAGAGTCTCCAGACCCTCCTGCTACTTTTGAAAAATTCTGAGAGTTTTCCTTTGATATCCATTGTATTCACCTTACAGGAAGTCTATACCGAGATCGAACCTCTCTCCTTCCTCACCTATATACATCTCTGATCTTTTCGGGCCTAGAATATATGGAGAACTTACGCCTGAGATAACAACCATAACACGCAGCGCGTTCTTCAGCTCCTCATCTATCTGTGCACCCCAGATTATCTGGGCCTCTGGATCAAGTTCGTTGGAAACTATCTCCACTACCTTTTCAGCCTCTTCTAATTTCATGTCTGATGAGCCTGTAACATTCACGAGAGCTCCGGTAGCCCCCGATATATCTATGTCTATCAGTGGAGAGTGCAAAGCATCTTCTACAGCTTCTACCGCTCTATTTTCGGTATCGCTTTCTCCAAGACCTATCATAGCGACTCCGCCATCCTTCATTACAGATTTCACATCTGCGAAATCCAAATTTACAAGACCTGCTTTTGTTATAAGATCAGTTATTCCCATAACAGCCCTGATCAGAATATCGTCCGAAACTTTAAAAGCTGCTGATATTGGTAATCCCGGCGCCATCTCCAGAAGTTTATCATTCGGGATAACTATTACCGTATCCGCAGTTTTTCTTAAATTTTCCAATCCTCTTTCTGCATTTCTCTGTCTTCTTATACCTTCTACAGTAAATGGAATTGTTACTATGGCAACAGTTAATGCTCCAATTTTCTTTGCTATTTCGGCTATGATAGGAGCTGAACCTGTACCTGTGCCTCCTCCTAAACCACAGGTCACGAAAACCATATCTGCTCCTTCCAATGTATCTTTAATGAGTCTTTCATCTTCTCTGGCAGCTTCTTCTCCAAGTCTTGGATCGTTTCCAGCTCCGAGACCTTTTGTCACATTTTTGCCTATTAAGACTCTTTTAGAAGCATTTTTGCTGAGTAGGTCCTGAGCATCTGTATTGATCGAGATAGCTTCTGCTCCTACTATCCCTACTTCTATAAGTCTCTGAATAGCATTACATCCTGCGCCTCCAGTACCCATTACCTTTATTTTGGCTTGGGCTTCTCTCAAAATAGCTCTAAGATCATCCTCAGTATAATCATATTTCTCTTCTGTCTCGATCATCTTTTCTTTTTCCTCAACTCTTTGGACCGCATTTTCAATGAGAGTTTTCACGCTATTCCCTCCAGATAAATAATTTTACCATTATTTTTATCTTTTTATATATAAACTTTCTGCTTAAAACTATGTCTTAACAATATATTTTATGTTCTACGCTTAAAAAGGTTTTCTGTAATCCAACAGTTTTGCCTTTACCAAAAGGCTTTTATATTAAAAACTTAGAGTTGTTTTAATGCCGAGGTAGCAAAGCGGTTATGCGTTAGACTGCAGATCTGATGACGGGGGTTCGAATCCCTCCCTCGGCTTTGGAATCTAGGGATTTCCATCGTAATTTGCAGTTAATAAAAAGCTACCACAAAATTTATTAAGTATAGATTTTAAGATGAATCTAAATGAGTAACATGGAGATTGCTGGATGTGTCTTGAAGAATATTTAGAAAAACGCCTACTAAACACTTTATACAAACATATACTACACCCACAAGTTGTGATAGAAAAATGATTGAATTACAGCCTTTTACAAAATCCGACTTTCAGAGATTAATTAATTGGATAGATTCACCTAAATTATTACTCCAATGGGGAGGGCCCACCTTTTTTTATCCGTTAGATAAATCACAACTTGAGCAATATCTTGGAGAAAGTGGAGGAATAAATCCTAAAAAAATGATTTTCAAAGCAATTAATAATGAAACCCGAAATGTGGTGGGTCATATAGAGATAGACAACATTGACAGAAAATCAAATTCTGCGAGAATATGCCGAGTACTTGTGGGATCACCTAATTTGCGTAATAGGGGCATAGGATCACTGATAATGAAAGCAATTTTAAAAATATGTTTTGGACAACTTAAACTACATAGAGTCGAATTGCAAGTCTGGAGTGTAAATAAAAGTGCTATAGCTTGCTATGAGAAGATCGGATTTGTAAAAGAAGGTCTTTTGCGTGATGTTCGTAAAATGGGTAATAGATATTATAATGTGTACCAAATGAGTATGTTAGAAGAGGTGTGGAAATCGCACAATTTATAGACGTATTATCTGATTTCGCTTAAATACTCTACGACTTAGCTACAATTACCATGTTAAAACTTTCTTATTAATTCTATAGCGGATGTACATGTGATATACTGTATTTTTAATCTGTTAATGATAAATATTTACTTGTTTGATATAGAAAGTGATCCTAAGGTATATTTTATCTAAAGGATCAACATAAGAAATCCAGTCTTTTATAATTTCGATACTATTCTATTTAAATCGAACTTGAAATCCTATTATATGCGGGAACAAAAATATAAAGTTTATTTTACTATTATAATTAGAATTTGTTTTAGGTCTCATCCACCTTTTACCTCCTTTTTTTTATTTCTTTTTTTTATAAAATTAATAGATTATATTAAATACTTGATAACAGAGATAACAAGATCTGAAGGTACTATAATTCCCCTTAAATATCCATTCTACATATTTTGGTATTATTAAGTAGAATATTAGTATAAATCTTACTAATTTCTGTAAAAGATTATGTTTCTTCACATTTCTTTAACTAATCTCCTTCAACATATATTGCAAGATCTGGACAGTTTATCTCACAATTTTTGCATAATATACATTTTTCAGGGTATTTAGCTTCAATGAAGTTATATCCTTTTTTATTTCTTTGTCTTGAAATTTCAAATATTCCTTTAGGACAAAAATATAAACACAATCCGCATCCCTTACACACTTCTTTGTCTATATAAATTTTAGGCATTTTTATTCCTCCTACAATACATTAAATAATAATTCAGGTATGTCCCGAGGGATCTTCGCTATTATAGATCCACATTTTCTCAGTGCTTCTATTTTACTTTCTGCTGTACCCGCCTTTCCTTCGATAATAGCTCCAGCGTGGCCCATCCTCTTTCCTAGAGGGGCAGATCGTCCAACTATAAGTGAAACTACGGGTTTGTCTATGTGCT